>DATMXP010000040.1 GCA_035561515.1 Terriglobales bacterium
CCAGAAGGATGTCTTTATCAGCGGCGGGTTTGGGCTCAAGAAAATCACTCAGTTCGGCAATGCCGCTGGCGATCAGGCGCTGGTGTACCAACCGGTACTTTTGCGCCGGAAATACATGTTGCCCGATGGGAAGGTAGTAGCCGTCACTGTAAATCAGTTTGAAGGGCAGCATGCGTTGAACAAGGCCTGCTTGGGCCAGAACAAGAGAGAATACGCCGCCCGGAGTATCAAGTCAGCATGAGAATGGATATTCAAAACTCGGGAGAGCAACGACCCTGCATCACCCTCCCGATTAGCCTATTTCAGGCTCTTCACGTAATGCGCGACAGCCTTCATCTGTTCATCCGAAAGACCCGCAATAGCTTTCTTGTGAGGCGCTTTCTTCGCTTCGTTGCCTTTGCTGATCATCAGCAACACGTCATCCTCGCTCAGCTTCGTGCCCTTCAAGGCCGGACCGATCTTGCCTTCACCGGCAGGACCATGACACGCAGCGCACTTCTGTTTGAAGATGGCTTGCCCATCGTCTTGTGTCCAGCCGAGACACGAAAACGACAGGACGGCAGAAAGTGTCAGCACACCCCACTTCGCAGTTCTAACTTTCACGGCGAACCTCCTGAGCCCATAATTGTACGTCTGGTGCGGCTTTTTAGGCCACGGTTGCCTTCTTCCGCCATTCTCAATGAGCAGCAGTTTCCCTTAACGTCTGTATCTGCATCGAAATGTGGCGGAGGGAATTATGGGCATTAAGGACGTTCTAAACCGCGCCGGCATCCAGGGAAGGGATGCCGCCCGCAAGGGGCTGGAAAAGGTGAACGACTTACTTCACTCGCCAACGAGCGTTGAAGACCGCGTTGTTTGCAACCCCGAAGGAGATGAGCACGAACCCCAGAAGCCGCGCACAAAGCCCATCGTGTCGGTGAATGGAAAAGATATCGACCGCACGGACGTAAATGAGAACGAACGTGCTGCCTAGGTAACTCTCCGGACTTCTTGCGTTCTACACGCGAGCCGCGACGGCGCTTACCGGTTCCAGCGCGGCTGTGAAGTGGCGCAGGAACGGGGCCTCGCTGGTGATCTTCAATCCCTGGACCTTCTCGCGATTCTTCCAAACCTCCAGGATCACTTCGATCACGTAATCGATGTGACTTTGCGTATACACCCTGCGCGGGATCGCGAGCCTGACCAGGTCCCACTTCGCAGCTTCGCCAAACATCAATCGCCCGATCTCCACGGACCGGATGCCACCCTCGATGTAGAGTTCATTCGCCAGCGCTACGCCGGGAAACTGGTCCAGCGGAACGTGCGGAAGGAAATTGCGCGCGTCAATATAGACCGCGTGTCCGCCCGGCGGTTGAACGATTGGGACTCCATGCTGGCTGATGTGATCGCCGAGATATCCGGTCGACGTAATGCGATACCGTAGATAGTCCTCTTCCAAGGCTTCCTGCAAACCAACCGCAATTGCCTCCAGATCGCGCCCGGCCAAGCCTCCGTACGTCGGATACCCTTCCGTCAAAATCAGAAGGTTCTTCTCCTGTGCCGCGAGCACATCATTATTGGTGCAGAGGAACCCGCCGATGTTTCCCATTCCGTCTTTTTTGGCCGACATCGTGCACCCGTCGCCTAGGGCGAACATCTCCTGCGCAATCTGCTTGGGCGTGCGATCGCTATAACCTTTTTCGCGCAGCTTAATGAAGTAAGAGTTTTCCGCAAAACGGCATGCGTCGAAATAGAGCGGGATCTGGTGTTTGCGGCAGACCTCTGCCACGGCTTTCGCGTTGGCCATCGAAACTGGCTGTCCGCCGCCGGAGTTGTTTGTGATTGTCAGCATCACCAGTGGAATCCGCTGCCGTCCCACCTTGGCGATTAACTCCTCCAGTGCGGCCACATCCATGTTCCCTTTGAAGGGGTGATGCGTCCCGGGCTGCTTCGCCTCCGGTGTGGGCAGATCCACTGCCTCTGCGCCGACGAACTCAAGATTCGCTCGGGTCGTGTCGAAGTGGGTGTTATTCGGCACCACGTCACCCTTTTTGCACATCACCGAGAAAAGAATCCTCTCGGCCGCCCGGCCCTGATGGGTGGGTATCACATGCCGGTAGCCGAAGATCTCCTGCACCGAACCGCGGAAGTGATCGAACGATCTCGACCCCGCATAGCTTTCGTCGCCTTGCATGACCGCCGCCCACTGATTCGTGGACATGGCTCCGGTTCCCGAGTCGGTCAACAAGTCGATCAGGACGTCGTCCGCTGGAAGCAGAAAGAGGTTGTAGTGCGCCGCCTTTAGCAGCTCAATTCTCTGCTCGCGGGTGGTCCAACGGATCGGCTCAACGGACTTAATGCGGAAGGGCTCAATAATGGTCTTCACTGGCATAGAGGTAGAGTGTAGGACTGTCCGCGTACTGTCCGATGTGACGGATAACCCTTTTTCACTCCGGCGTCATATCACTGAAATCCCGCGAAAAAAGACGGTACCATCTCACTGTTACACCGAAGCAGGCCCTATGTCTCCCCTCGCCCGCATTGCCCTTCTTCTCGCGCTTTTGCTCCCTTTCGTTTCATTGCTCGCACAACAGAATCCGGACGAACGTGACTACATAGCGAAAGTACGCCTGCTTGAGACGGACCCAACGAGCAAGGAAGCCGGTAACGCCCGAACGTCCCTGATGCTGTTCACAGTGCTTCCTCCCAGGCGTGAAGAACACCGGCATCCGTGTCTGCACCCTCAGAATCCGCTCCGCGGGAAAGGAAACAAAAAGCATGCGGCGGACCTCCTCATCCAGCCACAGTTCTCAGAACAGGCGTTTATCTACGAACATCCCGATCAGTCCAACGACGACCTCGCGGTTACTCGAGCCGGAGTGGAGGGCATGCTCCGCGTGTATGAGGCGATCCTGAAGAAAGAAGCCTTCTCCCATTGGGAGTACCTTGACGACCTCCTGAAGCTTCGCGATGCCGGCAAACTGGACGACCACATCCGCGAAATGCTGACTTCCTGTGCCGAAGAGAAGAGTTGAGATTGCAGGCGGCCAGATAATCTACCTTGCCAAGTTAATGATCCTGAATGTGTTAAGAGGTGAGGAAGGATTGTCTTTCGCACTACACCACGTGAATTGAGAATCCAGACGCTCGCCGCGCATATTCGCCCCGATTACGGGAGGTGAATGTGAGCAGTCGAGCGATAGACAGGAACTACTGGAGTTCCGAGGTCGCGTTCAGCGATATGGGTGGCGCCGCGCTGGAGCAATTCTCGGAACGCGAGAGACAACAGATGGAATTCACAAACGCAACCCGAGTACAGAAGACAATCGTCACCGGCACCGAAAAGAAAGTTCTGCTCTGGCTGGCCAAGCGCATGCCGCAATGGGTGAATTCCGACCATCTGACCCTGCTCGGATTTGTTGCACAATTCCTGGTCGGTGTGTCCTACGCCCTCGCGCCACGTAACCCGAGGTGGCTGATCGCTGCAACTGTTTTCCTCGCGATCAATTGGTTTGGAGATAGCCTCGACGGAACCCTGGCCCGCGTCCGCGATCGCCAGCGCCCACGCTACGGTTTTTACGTTGACCATGTCATCGATAGCTTCGGTGCAGTTTTTCTTTGCGTTGGCCTGGCGCTCTCCGGATATATGACTCCGATGGTCGCTATCATTCTGCTGGTCGCATTTCTGATGCTCTCGATCGAAACCTATCTCGCGACCTATTGCCTGGGACGCTTCAACCTCGGGCATTTCTTCCTTGGCCCCACGGAAATCCGTCTCATTTTGGGAATCGGAAATGTGGCGCTTTTGTACAAACCTCATGTACACTTCATCGGCGTGCTGTACCCCCTGTTCGATCTTGGGGGTGTGATCGCCTCCATTGGGATGTTTTTAGTACTTGTTGTTTCTGCGATCCGGCACACCATGGTTCTATATAGGGAGGAGAGGCTGCCTTGAAGGTGGTCATCCGATCCGACGGGTGGATTGACCTTGCGAAACGCTGGCTGAAGTTCCACATGGTCGGATTCTTAGGGATGGGTGTACAGCTCTGTACGCTTCCCGTACTCAAATCAGGTTTCGGGCTTGACTATCTATGGGCGACAGCCTTGGCAGTCGAGGCCGCAGTGTTGCATAACTTCGCCTGGCACGAACGGTTTACCTGGAAAGACCGGTGCTCCGTCTGCTTCGGGCAGGTTCTGCGGCGGTTGCTCCGGTTTAACTTCACGACCGGGCTGATCTCGATCGTAGGAAACCTGGTCATCATGCGTTACCTGGTCGGGCAGCATCACGTGCCTTACCTGATGGCCAACCTCATTGCCATCGGCTGCTGCTCAGTTCTGAATTTCCTGGCCAGCGATTTCTTCGTTTTCAGGAAGGCTGCCCCCGACCACGAGATGGCGGGTACCGACTGATCACTGCACAATCGAAGCACTGAGGATTTTGATAGGAGGGGTAAGGCTCTGCCCTTTTGCGGCTGATGCGTGAATCCTTCGGACTACATCCATTCCCTTCACCACTTTCCCGAAAGCCGCGAAGCCCTGGCCGTCCGGGTTCCGTCTTCCGGCAAAATCCAATTCGGGCTGGCTACCAACGCAGATGAAGAAATCCGACGTGGCGGTATCGGGCTCCATTCGCGCCATCGAAACCGTCCCATCCAGGTGCTTCAATCCCGTCTGGTTCGTGCGCTCTAAGGCGATGGCTGGAAAACTCTCCTTCTCCCGCGACGGGTTGGCGCCCGCCTGCACTACCTCGATCTTCACTCTATTTTCCGGTTGGTTCTGCAATGTAACCGTACGATGAAATACCCCGCCGTTGTAAAAGCCTGCTTTGACGTACCGGAGGAAGTTCGCGGCGGTTATGGGAGCGTGAGCTGAGTCCACTTCGATCACGATCTCGCCGACTTGCGTTCGCAGCATAACGTTCGTCTGCTTGGGCTTGTCGGTCGCTAACAGTGGAAGGGTAAGGCTCAGCAGGAGCAGGCAGCGCAGCATGGCCGCATCTTAGCATTGAGGGCTTTAGGCGCTTTCCAACTCATCACTTCTTTTTTGCGTATGACTCGCCCTCGATCGGACGCGACTGTCAAATGCTGGCACCTAATCCTTGCTCACATAGCGATCGCTGATACTGAGTGCCTCATCCATAAGCGTCCGCACTCCCGCCGACTTGTTCTTCAATTTCAGGTTCCGGGTCTCGCTCTGGCGGTTCAGGTAAACCCAGAGCAGTGGGCGGATGCGATCAATGGCGCACTTCAGGTCCGCCATGTCATCGTGTGGCGAAAAGGGATTCGGAGTGTTCCGATCGTCCGGGTGTTCGATTGAGACACCGAGTGAGCTACTCAGCCACTTCTCGACCCTACGAAGGTCCGTAATCAGGTCATTCAAATACAACGGACGGCTTGACATGATCCACCCCGGTTCATTTTCTATTCCGCTCAACGAAACTAATTTGCGGGTGAATCTGCGGCAAGTTACCGACGTAAGCCGCTACCGCTGCGGCATTTAAAGTCCTCGGTAAATTCTACCGATGTTCTTTTGCGTGATGTCCTGAACTTTGGCCTGTGATTGGCGTCACTGAGCGGTTGTTTGGAGTACCTCCACAATGCCTCACCCTGCGATGGGGCTGGGACAAGACCTGAGGCCCGATTTTCCGCACCACTGCGCCTTTTGCAGGCATACACACTCCTTTGCCGGAGGTCTAATTTGAACCGGCCACTGTTCCTGACCATTCTGCTGATATTCGGACTTGTCACTCCGCTGCTGTCCGCCACCGATTCTGCCAATCCCGCAGCCGCTCCCGCGATCGCCGGCGATGCGCCTGCGCTTGAGTCCTTGCTGAACCTCATGGTCAGCAAGGGCGTGTTATCGGCCACCGAAGTCGCTGCCCTTCGTGCAAAGCCTGGCAACCAGCAACTCACGCCGTTGCTGGCTTTACTCGCTCAAAAGGGCGTGATCACCCAAACCGAACTGGCGGCAATCAGCCCAGTTGCGACGCCGAGTTCTTCTCCGACACAGACCACCGCACAGGCCACACCGGTTCAAGCAAGCGTCGTACCGACAGCACCGAAGCCGCCAGACAAGCCCGCGGTAATCGCCGCTGTCGCACCACTACGCGTGCTACCTGTCGATCCACCCAAGAAAGACGGCCTCGTCCCCGACTTGAAGCTTGGGCCCGTGAAGGTGAAGCCGTACGGCATGATCAAGGCGAGCGTCATCTACGACACGTCATCGCCACGCGGCGACGACATGCCGATCAACTTCTTTGTCTTCGGCGACACCGGCCCCGACAAGTCACCCGAATTCCGTGTCAAGGCACGCTTTCTGCGTATCGGCTCGAACTTTGAATGGCCGGACGTCTCGAAGAAGCTAACCCTCACGGGACGTCTTGAATTCGACTTTGAAGGAAACTTCACCAAGACCGACAACCGGAACATCTCCACGGTTCGCTCGTCGCAGGCTTCCATTCGGCAAGCATGGGGCCGATTCGATTACGCCGTAGATGAAACCAACACGCTGTACGCCTTGGCTGGACAAGACTGGACCCCATTTGGATCGAGTACCTTGCCTAACTTGATTGAGACCACCGGACTTGGACTCGGCTTCGGAACGCTTTACGAGCGCGCCCCGCTCGCGAAAGTCGGTTGGGTGCACGATTTTGGCGGTGCACGGAAGTGGAAGTTTATGCCCGAGTTCGCCATCGTCCTGCCCGCGTACGGAAACACTCCGTCTGCGCCTGACGTGCAGCTTTCGATCGGCGAGCGCCAAGGCACGGACTCAGGACGTCCTGATCTTTCCGGCCGTTTCGTAACTCAATTCCAACTCGATAAGGCTCCCGCGGTCGCTCCAGCGCAACTGATCGTGAGTTGGGTGCAAGGACGTCGCGAAAGTATCGTAAAAGCCGCCGACGTTCCCGCCGCGTACAAATCCGCGTTCCCGACCGGCGCTCGTGTCGGCAACGACCGCTGGGGCGTATCCGGCGAAGTACAGTTGCCCACGCGCTACGTCACCATTCTCGGAAAATGGTTCAGCGGAACCGACCTGCGCTGGTACTTCGTTGGCGAGTTGTTCTCTCACTACAACGTGCCTGCCAGCATCCTGAACGCAACTGGAGTCGCAACCGCACCTTCCATTGACGGCTCCGACACGGTTGCTTTCGGCATGATCAACGGCGTGCCGACGATACTGCCGCAGAACGGCGTTCGCACAACCGGTGGATTCGTGAACCTCGGCTTCCCTCTTTCGCGCATTTTCCACGCGAATCCGGCGGGCCGACACGCCGGATGGTCAGCCTACCTGCATTACTCACTTGATGAAGCAAAAGCCCGCGACGTCCGCAAATTCAGCAGTGCCACAGGAAATCGCTGGAAGAGCGACATCCTTTCGGCAAACTTGCAGTGGAAGCTCAATCCGTTCGTTACTTTGGCGTTGGAAGAATCGCAGTACCGCACCTATACGCTTCCGAACGACAACGGCGTCTACCCGCTTTATGGCGGAGTGCCCTCCAGTTCCGCTAAAACCCTGCGGACGGAGTTCTCCACCATCTTTACCTTCTAATAGAAAAGCCCGGCAAGACTGCCGGGCCATCTTTCCCAACACGCTAATAGGAAGCACGAAGTTCCAGGTCCTGATCCAGTTTGAAACGCAGCTTGCTTTCGGCGGGCACCTTCACCGTCTTGCCGCGCGTGAGCACCTGGGCTCCGGCGCCGGCTGCCGCACCCGTCACCGCTCCGATGGCAGCTCCCTTTCCGCCGCCGGCAATCGCGCCGATGAGTGTTCCAAGCACCGCGCCACCGCCGACCATGGTGGCCGTGCGCTTGTTCTTGCCGATGCCTTCATTCTTGGCCGCTTGTTCAACGTCTTGGGTACTCACCGTATAGCGGCGTCCGTTCACCTTTACCGACTGCAAATCCAATGCAAGTTCGGGTGTACCTGTCACCGTCCCGGCCTGTTGCACTTTGCGCAGGACTAGCTCCGCTTCCGACCCCTTCGGAATCACTACCTTGCCGGCACTGTTCGTTACGTTCTCAGCCACGTCAGCCGAAAAAGTCTGGCCTTCGTTCGCAGTCGCCGAATCGATATTCTCATTCGTCATGACCAGCAGTTCGGTTCCTGCCGGCAATGTGGCGCTCTGTCCGATGGCAGCGCGACGCGAAGCGGTCCCAGAAGAAGACCCAAGTGACGTGCGCGACGAAGTGGTCGCATTCGAGCTCGTCGTTGAGTCGGAGCCGAAGGTCGAAGTTCCAGTGCTGGAGGAAGTCCCAGCCTCAGGCGAAGTGCTGGCGCTCGTTGACTCACCGAACTCGATGAATTCAATGTCCGACCGTAGATAACGATGGATTTTGGTACCTTCTTTGAATGTAACTGTACGGGAAGTTGCTGTCTGAAGGGTGCCCTCATGCCTGCTGCCATTCTTTAGGACGAGGGTGTCGCCGAAGCAAAGGCTGCACGAAGCAACCAGGAACGCAATCAATGTCTTTCGCATCATCCACCTCTGGAAACGTTTGATGCGGCTGTTTCCGTAGGTGCTGTTCCGGCAACTTGTTGTAACTAAGGCAGGATTCCCACTTCGGTACCAACCGGCACCAGTTTCCAGATCTCCTCAATCTCGGCATTCGTGACCGCAATACACCCGTCTGTCCAGTCCCTCTGCCGGTGAAGCGCTCCCAGGTACGCATACGCGTCGGGAAGCCCATGGATCATGATGTCCCCGCCCGGACTCACCCGCAACTTCCTCGCGTGTTCCCGGTCGGCTGCATTCGGATACGAAACATGCAATGCCAGGTGGAATCGGCTACGCGAGTTCTTGCTATCAATCTTGTAGATCCCCTCAGGTGTGCGATGGTCTCCCTGCCGCGTCTTCTTGCCGATTGGACTCCCACCCAACGCGATCCGGTACGTCTTGATGACCTTCCCGGCGCTGTACAGAAACATCCTGCGTTCAGATTTCTTGATGAGGATACGGTCAGCAGTTTGTGCTGGCGATTGAGTTGCGAAGAGGATCGCAATCAGGAAACATAAGCGCCAACTCCGCGACTCGTGGCAAAGGTCCATCCTTCCTCTTGTAGCCGGTTGTGCAGCCAGCGGTTCAGTTTGATCTGCGCGTCCGCCGGGAAATCAAGGAACATCAATCCGGCCTTCTTCTCCGCGTCTGCCCAGGCTACCACCGCCTTTGTTTCGACCGTGAGATCGCCGTCCGGCAACGTAAAGCCTACCTTGATGTTACCGGCGCACTGGAGCGGATTCTGAATTCCGGTTACGCACATGCCACCAGAAGAGATGTTGACTGTTACGACTTCCGTTTCGTCGCCGCCGCTCGAAGTAATCGTCACCGGAATTTCAACTGACGCCCGGAAGTATTGTTGCTGTTCGCGGTTCAGGAACCCGAGGCCGTCATCGCTCCCGCCCTTCGTCGATTCCGTCTGGTACTGCTTCAGTTTGCGGCTAAGGGTCCGGCGTGATATCCCCAATTTCTCCGCGGCGATTCCCTGATGCCCGCCGGTACTCGCGAGCGTATTGAGGATGGTGTGCTTCTCAAGTTCGGCCAGATCGGCCACTTCCGAAGCGGCCGTTACATTCGGCCCCGCTCCCATGCTCTTTCTTTTCGGTTCAGCAGCACCTTGTGACTGAAGGATTTCCGGGGGCAGAGCTGCTGCCTCGATCACGTTTCCGTCGGCAACCATGGAAATCTGGATCACGGCATTCCGCAATTCACGGACATTCCCCATCCACGGATGTCGCCGCAGTGCTTCCATCGCCTCCTCGGAAAACTTGCATCCCGGGGCGTGCTGGTTGAGAAAGAATTGCGCCAGCGCGTTGATATCGTCCGGACGCTCGCGTAAGGGAGGAATTCGCAACTGCACCTGGCAGAGTCGGTGATACAAATCGCCGCGGAACCGTCCCGCCTTTACGGCGATCTCCAGATCCTGGTTTGTCGCCGCGATCACCCTCACGTCAACGCTTACCTTTTTGTTCCCGCCCAGGCGGTAATAGGGAACGTTGTCCAACACTCGAAGTAGCTTGACCTGAACCTTTGGCTCGAGTTCCCCGATTTCATCCAGGAAGAGCGTTCCGCCATGAGCAAGCTCAAACAAGCCCTGCTTCATGGAATCCGCGCCAGAGAAAGCTCCCTTCTCGTAGCCGAACAGTTCGCTTTCCACCAGGTGTTCCGGCAGCGCGGCACAGTTCACGTCTACCCAGGGCTTGGCGCATCGCAACGAATGGTGGTGCAGAGCCCGCGCAATAAACTCTTTCCCGCAGCCAGTCTCGCCGCTGATTAGAACAGAGGCGTTCGCGCGAGCCACCCGTTCCACCATCTGCATGATCTTGCGCATGGACTCGCTGGCAACCACCGCCTCGAATCCATGAACTTGATACTGTGCTGGCGCAGAACTACCCACGAACGTTCCTCGACCTCGTCTCTTTTCGAGACAAAATTTGAAAATCCCAGATGGGTAATGCACGTTGGCAGCCAGTCAAGGACAAGTGTGGCGCACCATGGAACCGGGGGGAACACTGGGATAAACCTCTGAAACGACGAGACTTAAAACAGAAATGGGGACTTCTGAAAGTCCCCATCTCATCAGTTCGAAACTGAATAGTTCTTAGCCGTGACGCAATTTGTCTCAATCCTGACGCCCGACGCCACCACCCCCGTTAATGCCCGTGACCGCCTGAAAGCTCCCTGACGATGTCGCCGACAAAACCTTTCGCATCGCCGAAAAGCATCAGCGTCTTGTCGTTGTAGTAGAGCGGATTGTCGATTCCGGCGAACCCGGGACTCATGCTTCGCTTGATCACCATCACTGTGCGCGCCTTGTCCACATCCAGGATTGGCATGCCATAGATCGGGCTGCTCTGGTCAGTCCGCGCTGCCGGATTTGTCACATCGTTTGCACCGATAACCAGCGCCACATCCGTCTGCGCGAAATCACCGTTCGCGTCATCCATCTCTTTCAGCTTGTCGTAAGGAATGTCGGCTTCGGCCAGCAGCACATTCATGTGTCCCGGCATTCTTCCAGCCACAGGATGAATTGCGAAGCTGACGTCGACTCCCCTCTTCGTCAGGATGTCGTACATCTCCCGAACTTTGTGCTGCGCCTGCGCCACCGCCATTCCGTATCCCGGAACCACAACAACCTTGTTCGCGGCCGCAAGGATTCCAGCAGCCTCTTCCGCCGTTGCACTACGAACGGTACGCTCTTCCGTTGCTGCTGCCGTACCCGCCTGAACCTGGCCGAAGGCCCCGAATAGCACATTTGTAAACGAGCGGTTCATCGCCTTCGACATGATCACCGAAAGAATGAAGCCCGAAGACCCATCCAGTGCTCCGGCGACGATCAGAAGTTTACTGTCCAAGACGAAGCCCATCGCTGCAGCCGATAGTCCAGCATAGGAGTTCAACAGCGAGATCACCGTTGGCATGTCCGCGCCACCGATCGGAATGATCATCATCACCCCGAACACCAGCGGAATCGCGATCAGCAGCGGAAACAGGCTCATCTTGCTCGGGTCCATCACCAACAGGACAGCAATGACGATCGAAATGCCCAATAGCCCGAGGTTGACGAAGTTCTGTCCTCTATAGGTGATCGGCCTTTGCGGCAGCACCTCCTGCAACTTGCCTGCGGCCATCAAACTGCCTGTAAACGTCAGCGAGCCCAGGATTACCTCGGCCGCCAGGACGGACATGGTGAACTTTGAAAGGTGCGAGGACTCGAGATAGTAGTGAGCGGTGCCAACCAGTGTCACGCATAACGCCCCGAACGCGTGACTCAATGCGGTTCGCTGCGGAACCGCGGTCATCGCAACCTTCCCTAGTGGCACGCCGATGATGGTGCCCAGTACCAGGCCGATTGCTATCCACCGGTAGGTTAGGCCATGGTGCAACAGCGTGCCCCCGATTGCCAGCACCATGCCGATTTCGCCTGCAAACAGGCCGCGTCTCGCCGTAGCGGGCGAACTCATCCACTTCAGCGACAGAATGAATAATGCCGACGCAACCAGGTACGTAATCTGAATGACGGTCGTATTCAGTTCCATGTCTTATTTCTGCGTACGGCTGAGTTTGAACATCTTGAGCATTCGGTCGGTGATGATGAATCCGCCCACGATATTGGCTGTCGCCGCAACAATGGCGATGGTTCCCAGAATTTGTGCGAGTCGACTTTCTGCATTTCCAGCCAGTACGATCGCACCCACCACCGCAATAGCGTCCAACGCATTCGTGATCGACATTAGCGGTGTATGCAGCAGCGGCGATACGCGGCGGATCACCTCGAAGCCAATGAATCCCGCCAGCATAAAGACGAACAGGAGGTTAGTAATCTCAGACATAAGTCCTCAGTAGATCGTTATCCCTGTGTTCCAGCCGGGGCCAGCGCCGGCAGCGAAAAGAACTGCCGCACCCTCTCGTTCACGATCTCCCCGTTATGGGTCAGCAGCGTCTCACGGGTAATCTCGTCCCGTAAGTTCAACTGGAGTTTCCCTTCTTTCACCAGGTGTGTGAGAAAGGTCGTCAGGTTGCGCGCGTACATCTGGCTTGCATGATAAGGAACTGCGGAAGCCACGTTGATCGTGCCGATGATCTCGACTCCGTTGTCCGTAACGATCACCTCTTCCGATTTCGTCAGTTCGCAGTTACCGCCTCGTTCCGCCGCGAGGTCCACAATCACCGAGCCTCGCGCCATGCGCGCCACCATTTCTTTCGTCACGAGCACCGGAGCTTTCTTCCCTGGCACAACAGCCGTCGTGATCACCACATCGCTCTCGGCCACCACGTTTCCGAGCAACTCGCGCTGTTTCGCGTAGAACGCCTCGTCCTGTGCCTTCGCATATCCGCCGGCATCCTGGGCGTCCTTCACCTCGAGCGGAAGTTCCACAAAGCGTCCGCCCAGCGAGTGCACTTGCTCCTTCACCACGGGACGCAAGTCATACGCTGATACCACCGCACCCAGTCGTCGCGCGGTCGCAATCGCCTGCAGACCGGCCACGCCCGCTCCGATGATCAGCACGCGCGCTGGCGTAATCGTACCTGCGGCAGTCGTCAGCATCGGAAACAATCTCGGGACGGTGTCGGCGGCCATCAGTACCGCTTTGTAACCGCAGATGGTAGCCATCGATGACAGCGCGTCCATCGACTGTGCCCTCGTGATACGTGGCATCAGCTCAACGGAAAACGTGGTCACCCCGGTGGCCTTCATCTTGTTCAATATGTCGAGAGATCCCAGCGGTCGCAGGAAGCCGATCACCACCTGCCCACGCTTCATCAGCGGAAGGTCAAGTTCGCCGTTGCGGTCGTTGGAGCCGTAGCAGAGAACCTGCACGACAATATCAGCCTGCGCAAATACGGCAGCGCGGTCCGGAACGATCGTGGCTCCCTTCTCCGAATAATCGGAGTCGCTGTAACCGCTCTCCAGTCCTGCTCCGGACTCAATGACCGCATCCAACCCGATCTTCTTCAGGTTGGGTATCACCATGGGTACAAGTGCAACCCGGCGCTCGCCGGGAAAAAGTTCCTTCGGGACACCGATTATCACGAACCACCCCTATTCACCGGAGACACTCCTTACGGTGATGATGAGCGTTCAAACCCCAACTTCGGAGAGCGCCACATTCTAGCTTATGCATCCGGCGAGCACAAAAAAGCCCGGCGCTCGGCCAGGCTCTTGTTTCCTTTTCTACGTGGAGTTACTGCAATTTCCGGCGACTGCGGCCAGCATTTGCGATCTTGTCGTCGATCGGCTTGCGTCCGGCAAATCCCTCGTCTACGCCGTGCCAATGCGTGATCGTTTCCTCGCCCAGTTTCCAGCACAGCAATACCACGCGTCCGTCCACCACGCACGGGAAATCCAGCAGGCCGATGTCCAAGTCCTTCACTTGCACCCCCGTTGCCGTGATCTCCGCCAGTGCGTCCGACATGTTCTGCGCCAGTTTGTCACGCTCAGCCCGTAATTTCGCCAGGGGGACAATGTCCAGCAGGACGCCGCCGTGCATCATCACGCGCGCATTCACGCTCTGGAACTCTGCATCGATTTCTTCCATCCTGCGCTTGCCTTCCGCCGCTCGACGGATAAGGCTCTCCAGCACGGGCAGTAGTTCCTGGGCTTCCTTCAGCGTAAACGTCCGATTTGCCATCGTTTATTGAATCTCCAACATCCGGTCCAGGGCCACTCGCGCCCAGTGCTTCACATTGTCCCGAACTTTGATCTGGTTTACGACATTACCTTCGACCAGATTCTCCAGCGCCCAGCATAGGTGCTGGGGCGAGATTCGGAACATGGTCGTGCACAAGCACCCCGCATCATCCAACGTGATTACCATTTTATCCGCAGTTGATTTCGCCAGTCGATTCACCAGGTGAATTTCCGTGCCCACCGCGAATTGAGTCCCCGCCGGCGCATCGTTGACGATCTTAATCAGCCTTTCGGTCGAGCCGATGGCATCGGCCTTCTGGCACACCTCGAGCCTGCACTCCGGGTGAACAATCACCTGAATACCGGGATATTTAGCACGGACTTTATCCACGTGCTCCGGCAGGAACCGCTGATGTACCGAGCAATGTCCCTTCCAGAGAATCACCTTGGCCTTGCGCAGGCGGTCCGCCGTCACGCCTCCTTGCAACTGGAACGGATCCCACACCACCATCTCATCCAGCGGGATTCCCAGCGCGTATCCGGTATTCCGCCCCAGGTGCTGATCGGGGAGGAAGAACAACTTTTCGTTCTTCGAGAAGCCCCAACGGAAAGCGCCATTCGCGTTACTGCTGGTGCACACCAGCCCCCCGCGTTCGCCGCAGAATGCCTTGATAGCCGCCGTCGAGTTCATGTAGGTGATCGGCGTAATACCTTGGCCGTCGTCGCTCGTCAGGCCCAGCCGAACAAATTGCTCCCACGCATCCTCAACCTGGGTAATCTCGGCCATGTCAGCCATGGAGCATCCGGCGTTCAGGTCGGGCAGCAGAGTAGCCTGCCCCGGACGCGCCAGCACATCCGCGGACTCCGCCATGAAATGCACGCCGCAGAAGACGATGTATCGCCCATCAGCTTTCGCAGCTTGCTGCGCAAGTTTGTAGGAATCTCCGGTGAAGTCGGCAAAGCGAATCACTTCATCGCGCTGATAATGGTGGCCCAGGATAACGACGTCGCGCCCAAGTTGCTCCTTCGCAGCGCGAATCCGCTCATCCATCGTGTGGTCAGGAAGGATAAGATAATTGTCCAGCGTACAAGCTGTGGTAGTAACTGTTCCCAATTTTACGTCTCGCTTTCAGTCCTGCGGATTCATGCCGCCGGACGGGGTTGTTGAAAGCATCCACTGGCTCCAGTAGGTCCACATTCCCTCGTGATTCCTCAGGACCGACCTACGGGGTTGTTGAAGCCCGTAGTTAGCTCTTACTTCTACTACTTAACTGATGCGTAAACTCGCGACAGGACGCAATGTTTCGACCTCCGCGAGAAACTCGCAATTGTTATTGTGCACTGTTTCGACAGCAGCGGGCAAGTTACCTCAATCACCGCGCCGCCCGCTGCCTCGCCGCAAACGCCGCTGCCTTATTGCGATTCCCGCAGAATCTCATGCTGCACCAATGACGCGTGCCTTTCTTGCTGATGTCCAGAAAATGCAGCACACATCCGCCGCACTGCCGAACCTTCGCTGAATCCTCTTGGGTGAGTAGTTTCGCGGCCTCATAAGCAAGCGGTCCGATGAGTGACTCGGGTCTGCTGGGCCTGAACCAGATCTCGAGGTCTGATCGCTCGCGTTCTATGGCAACCCTGTGAAGTAGCGGATAATCCACCATGTGCGAATTCAGTTCCTCCAGGAATCGACGAGGAATGCGCTCCCCCGTCTCCCATCCGGCTACCACCTTCCGCAGTTTCTCCCGAAAATCACGAATCGTTTGTACCGCAGCTTTCGCGGAGGCGCTCCCGTCACACTCTTTCAGCAAAGAGTTTGCTTCGTTCTGCGTTAGCAGTCCCGCAGACACAAACCAGCGGAGGATCGAAGCCAAATCCGGCAGAAGCTCCGTAGCTACTTCATCCAACACCGGCTTGGTATTCAGGAAATCCAAAGCAAGATGGTTTCCGAGAAAGAAAAACCCATCGCGTTGCTCGGAAGCTTCGTTCTGCATTTTCGCCATAACTCGATCCCAAAATTATTATAACCGATAATGTATCTTTTTACAGGTTAGTGCAATCTACTCCAGAAGTGACGCGCTTTCCTAAACTCTCGTGTGCGTCGCAAAAGGAGAACCATGATCCGCTATCAGTTCGCGAATGTGAATAACCGCAAGATCTTCTACCGCGAAGCCGGTCCGAAGGACGCCCCTAACATCCTCCTGCTCCACGGCTTTCCCAGCTCTTCTCACATGTACCGCAATCTGATTCCGGCTCTTGCGGAAAAGTACCACGTCATTGCGCCTGATCTTCCTGGCTTCGGCTTTTCCGATGCTCCCGAGCGCGTCAACTTCCAATATAACTTCGCCAATCTTACGAAAGAGATCGACGCGTTTACGCAGACGGTTGCGCTTAAGCAGTTTGCGATCTACGTCTTTGACTATGGTGCTCCCGTCGGCCTGCGCCTCGCCCTGGCTCATCCCGAGCGAATCACGGCTATCATCACGCAAAACGGGAACGCCTACCTTGAAGGTCTAAGCGATGCGTGGAATCCCATCCAGAAGTACTGGAGCGATCCGACGCCCGAAAATCGCGCGGCGCTGAAGGACTTCCTCCATTTCGAAGGTGTGAAATTCCAATACGTATTCGGTGTTAAGGATGAGAGCTTGATTGCTCCTGAAAGCTACGCTCTGGACGCGGCTTTACTCGACCGTCCCGGCCAGGACGACATCCAACTCGACTTATTCCTTGATTACGCAAGCAACGTTGCTTTGTACCCTGCGTTCCAGGAATACTTCCGGACGAAACGTCCGCCAGTTCTGGCGGTATGGGGAAAGAACGATCCGCTCTTTATTCCGCCGGGTGCGGAAGCGTTTCTTCGGGACGTGCCTGATGCCGAAATAAGCTTTTTCGACACCGGCCACTTCGCGCTTGAAACCCATCACCGCGAGATCAGTGGGAAAATCCTTGATTTCCTCGGAAGGAAGTTGTCCCAGAAGGTTTCCACTGCCGCATAAAGTCAACCGTCAACAGAAAATCCAGGAGCACATAGCTCCTGGACTTCTTTTTTAACGCCTCGGATCTATCCCCCGATGTGTACCATCGTCCTCGACGCCGGCACAAAGTCTGGCTCTCCGATATGATGTCGCGCTTCCTTTTGCATCACAACTCCGCGGATGTATTCCGAGAGTTGCTCGTCATCATCTCCCCGCCGCATGCGCTGATACAGATCGTGCTCGATCACTGAAAACAAACACGTCCGGATCTTGCCATCGCTCGTCAGTCTCACCCGACTGCAATGCCCGCAAAACGGCAAGGACACTGGCGCTACAATGCCTATCTCTCCCAGGCCATCGGCAAAACGATAGCGTCTCGCCGTCTCACTGCGACCGCGCTCGATCTCTACCAAAGGCACGAACTTCTCCGCCATCGCCCGTACAATCTCATCCAGCGTGACCACCACCTCCGGCGACCACACTCTGTCCTCTTCGAGCGGCATGAACTCGATGAACCGGACGACGACTCCCTCTTCCCGCGCGAACTTGCCGAACTCAACGATCTGGTCTTCATTGAAGCCGCGCAGCAACACGCAATTCACCTTCACCGGTTCAAGGCCGATGCGCTTGGCTTCGCGGATACCTGCCACCACGTTTTCGTAACCTCGTTCCACTCGCGTGATGCGCGCGAATTTCGCCGGGTCGACCGCATCCATACTGACCGTCACCCGCCGCAGTCCCGCATCTTTCAGCGGCTTCGCCATTTCCGCCAGCAGATGCCCATTCGTGGTAATGGCAATGTCGAGTTCCCTGCCGTCAATCGTTCTCAACCGGCTGAGTTCTCGCACAAATTCAATGATCCCGTTCCGTAACAACGGTTCGCCGCCAGTCAGTCGGATCTTCTCGATCCCCTGACGGACGAACAGTCGCGCCATGCGCAGGTACTCCGAAAACGGCAGCTCCGGAAATTGCGCTCCATCATTCCCAGTCCGGCAATACACACACCGGTAATTGCACCTGTCTGTAATGGCGATGCGCAGATCGGTGATCAGGCGCCCGTACTTGTCGATGAGGCGGGACGTTTCCACGCGCGGGATTTCAACAATGCTCATACCAGTATGTCGAACGAAACTGCGCGGAAAAGACACGAGGCGCGGTCGCTACAAAGAAAACCGACGCGAAAGGCCAGCGTTTCCTTTCCAAACGGGAGGCGGGAAGGTTTCCCTTCGCACCCTCGGCCGGATCTCCGGCACCGTCACTGCGCCCATGGCGTTGCTTTAGGCCGCAGCGATCGGAAACTCTTCAATACTGTAGTGGATTCCGCCGGAAAGTAAAAGTTTCCCCTTTCGTCCCAGAATCGCGAGATGCTGCCGTAAGTTGGCGTGTCCGAAGTACCCAATTAGTCGCTATCGTCACAAAATCCGGTGCACTATTCTGTTGTGACAAGGACGCCATGGGTCTTTCTTCCCTTATCTTCAGCCATGATGACCGCACTGTTCGGATTCTGAAGCTGTTATTGTCCGAGTTCGACATTCAATCCGAACATGTAACGGATTTCGCGCAGGCCCAGAAGCGGCTGTGGAGCCGCAAGTACGACGCGTTCTTCAGCGAGTGTGCAGAACCAGAAGGGGCATCTCTCCTGAAATCGGTTCGGAAATCGAAGCACAACCAGCGTTCCATCGTGTTTGCGCTCAGCGACACCGCCGTCAAAGTGAGTGTCGCTTTCGATCTTGGCGCCCACTTCGTGCTGCAACGACCGATTGCCGTCGAAAAGGTAAAGCGCACGCTCAAGGCGGCGCATGGCCTCATGATGCGCGAGCAGCGCTCGCAGTTCCGTCACCCCGCTTTCGCTGAGGTGATCCTCAAGCTCGATACTGGCACGGTGCGGCAGGCCACCCTGCGCGACCTGACCCAGGGTGGAGCCATGATCGAATCCACGGCGCGGCTCAAACGCGGACAAAACGTCCAGGTCAAGTTCACACTGCCCGATACAACCACCTCCGTGGAAGCAAAGTGTTCAGTAACCTGGTATCACCCGACCGGCCGCACCGGACTTCGTTTCGACTTGATGACGGATTCCATGAAGACCGCGTTGCTTGAGTGGGTCGTCGCGCGTTCGATCGTGCCTGATGAACCGCCTGCGCCACCGCCGCCACCACCTGCTCCGGCTCCAGAAGCAGCACCGGTTCCAGACAACGATAACCCCACGGATCTCGAGGTAGAAGTCGTCGAACCGGTGGAAGACAACCGTTTACGCGCTACGCTACGCGGTCAGCTTCTCGCGCCTGTAAAGGTTCTGGCGTTCGCGAATTCGCGTCCCATCACCGTCAGCGGAAAGTGCTGCAACCTGAGTGAATACGGTCTTGCCGCCGACCTCGACGACGATATTGAAAGTGATCGTAACGTGCTGTTGTCGGTGGGGCTGCCGGAAACGTCGGACAGCATCGTGGTTCATGCCGAATTGCGCTACAACGAGGGCCGTCGTTACGGCTTCGAGTTCGTCGCACTCTCGGACACCGCACGCGAGGTTCTGCGCTCCTGCGTTCTCGATCTGCCTGTCGAATAAGGAAACGCTACTGCTTCCGGCCAGGACTGGCGCCCTGCTGCCGCTGCCTCATCATTTGCTGCTGCTGTTGAATGGCCCGTTGCTGCGCTGCGCGGATTTGGAAGGCCCGCAAGAATTCTCCTTGCGCCTCCTGCTCTTTTCCCGACGCCAGTAATGCATTTCCCAGCCACAGATGGATTTCAGCGTCATTGGGACGTAACTGCACCGCCTTTTGCAAGGCCTGTATTCCTTCAGGATTCTTCTTCAGGTTCAGCAGTGAGATGCCCATCGCAAACCACGCGTCCACGAGGTACGGGTTTTTCGAGACCGCCGTTTGGAACATCTTCACAGCGTCTTCGTGACGGTCACTCTGCCGATACGCGACTCCGCTGTTGTACCAGAAATAACCGTTGTCCTTGGTCAGTTCGGCTGCTCGCTTGAAGGAAGCCGCTGCGTCTTCCCATCGTTGCTGCTTCATTTGGACTTCCGCCAGCTTCGCCCAAACCTGGCCGTTCTTCGGCCCAACCTGAAGCGCAGATTTCAACTCCGATTCAGCGCCTTCGAACTGCGACTTGCGTATCAGCAGGTCCGCCATCAACATCCGCGGAAAAATCTCTTTCGGCGCCTTCTCGATCACAGGTCTCAACACGGCGATAGCTTCATCATTTTTGTTTGCCGTCATCAAGACGCGCGCTCTTTCAGCACCGACAACATACCCGTTGTGCTGCAGCGTGATGAAGCCAAATAGAGCCAGCACCAGCACCATTGCCGAATAGACCTTCTGCCGTGCCAGATGTTCCTTCGGCCCCGGACCGAGGTGATGTCCCAGCGCATAACCCAGTGCCGCACCCGCAATGAGGCCGCCGACATGCGCCGCGTTATCGACACCGGTTTTCCAGAATCCGTACGCCAGATCGAGGGCCGCCCAGAACAGCAAGGTCAGCAGTACCGGACGCACCGCCTTCTTCGGCAGTGGCAACTTTCCGGCGATCAGCGTTGCAATCAACGCTCCCGCCAATCCGAAGAGCGCTCCCGAGGCTCCGGCGCTTACGCCAATCGGATTCCAGAATGTCGAAGCGAGGCTACCCGCAATTCCCGACGCCAGGTAGACGAACAGGAAACTCTTGCGCCGGTAAAGTGCTTCCGCCAACCGGCCCAGCACCAGCAACGCCCACATATTTGTGATCAGGTGAACGATGCCGAGATGCAGAAATACGTTCGTCAGCAGACGCCACGGCTGGGTGCCTAGCGTCAGTGGGCCGAAATTCGCGCCCCAGTGGACCACCTGGTCGGCATTGGGCGTCCATACAGGCACACCTCGCAGCACCATCAGGGCGAAGACCCCGATATTGATCCCCAGTAGTATGTTGGTGATTACGAACCGTTGTTGTGGTTCCTGCTCAGCCGATTGTTCCGCGTGAACGGCAAAATCCCGCTGCCGGCAGCTTTCGCAAATCGACTCCGTTGTGGTGGAAGTCAGTTCACGGCCACACTGTGAACATTGGGGCAATCAGTTCGAATCCTTGTAGGAAGTCTCTTTTCGGATGCTAGCACACCTAGTCTTCCGCATGACTACTGCGAACCGTCAGGACCGGACAGGGCGCATTACTAACGACATCGTACGCAGTGGCCCATAGCAGGCGCCGAACGAATGCCTCCGGTTGCCGCACTCCCAGCACGATCAGTTGCACCTGCAACTCTGTAGCTGCAGCCACGATCTTCTCCGACGCTGTTCCGAACTGAACCATCGTCTTCGGCGGCGTATCCAGTTTTACGCCCGCAGGAACGACTGACTGAAGCTTTGCCATCGCGCTCTGCATGTACTCCTGGTTGCTGGCCTCTTCTTCCGGACCAACGTGCAGCAGAATGATCTCCGCCCTTTGGACTTCAGCGAAACGAACGGCCAACTCACCGGCCTGGAGCGAATGTTTGCTGAACCCTGTGCAAAACAGGATCCGCGCCGGACCTTCGGGACGAGACACCTCCAGCGACATACGCGGTCCCACCGTCAGCACCGGACACCGCGCATTGCGAAAGATTGATTCCGCGGTCGAACCCAGGAACAGCTTGCCAATACGGCTTCGGCCGCGCGTGCCGACAGCCAGCAGATCCGCCTTGCGCTCCTCTACCAATCGCTCCAGCACCGAAACGATACTTCCTTTTTCAACGAGTAGCTTCGCCTCAATCCCATCCAGCCGTCCCGAGATGAAATGCTCGGTCATCCGCCGGTGCCCTTCACGCCATGCGTCATCGATCGCTCTTTGTTCTGTCTCATCAGTAAAGAACGTGTCGCTGACCACATGCAGCAGAAGTACCTTCGCGTGATTGCGTCGCGCGATTCCGAGCGAGTACGCGACCGCGGCATCGGATGCGGGTGAAAAATCAGTGGCGATGACGATGCTTGTTATGACCGAAGGAGCAGCAGGATCGTTGGTTGGCATAGAGGGCCGATTTGGACGGCTTACGAACATAACACCGCATCTGGATGTCCTCAAGGGCGGGGGTCACAAATAACGAACCGTCGGGTTACTCCATCTCATCCTAAAGGTGAGAGTGAGGGGGCTATTTGGATGGCAAGCAGGATTCCTGAGGTCGTCATCATCGGAGGCGGTTTTGGCGGATTGAACGCGGCTGTAAAGCTCGCGAAACTTCCTGTCAACATCACTGTCATCGACCGCAAGAACCACCATACCTTTCAGCCACTTCTGTACCAGGTCGCAACGGCCGGACTGTCTCCCGGCGAGATTGCTGCTCCCATCCGTGGAATTCTGAAAAATTGCAAGCGCCTTCGCGTTCTTCTGGGCGAAGTCGTCGGTTTTGATCTCGAGGCGAAACAGGTGCACATCCGCGATGGCGCGCCTGTCACGTACGACTACCTCGTCGTCGCCACCGGCGCAACGCACTCTTACTTCGCACATCCGGAGTGGGCGGAACTCGCGCCCGGCCTGAAAAGCATTGAAGATGCCACCGAAATCCGTCGTCGCGTGCTGCTCGCCTTTGAACTCGCGGAACGCAAGGCGGCCATGACCGGACACGCCGAGCCTGTACACTTCGTCATCGTTGGTGGCGGACCCACTGGTGTTGAACTCGCCGGAACACTTGCTGAGATTGCGCGTAACACCATCGCGTCCGACTTCGACTGGATCAATCCTCGCGACACTCGCATCCTTCTCATCGAAGGCAACAACCGCATCCTGCCGCATTACCCAGAAGACCTGTCGGCCAGTGCCGAGAAACAATTGCGACATCTCGGCGTCGAAGTTATGGCCGGAGCCGTTGTCAGCGACATCCAACCGGGTCACGTAAATGTCGGCGACAAGATTTTTCCTTCGACTGTCACGCTGTGGGCCGCGGGCGTGGCCGCGTCTCCATTGGGAAAAGCTCTCGGCGTACCGCTCGATAAACCAGGCCGCGTCATCGTCAATCAGGACCTTAGCGTCCCCGAACATCCGGAAGTATTCGTGATTGGTGATCTCGCGAACTTCACGCCCGAAGGCGAGAAATTCCCCTTGCCGGGACTCGCTCCGGTTGCCATGCAGCAGGGCCGACATGTGGCGCGCAATATCGGCCGCGATCTCGACAACAAGCCGCGCGAGAATTTCCGCTACCACGACAAGGGCACTATGGCGACCATCGGGCGCGGTGCCGCCGTGGCCGATCTCGGCCGCCTGCATTTCTCCGGCTTTATCGCCTGGCTGATGTGGCTGTTCGTCCACCTCATGTATTTGGTGGGATTCCGGAATCGATTACTGGTGCTGATCGAATGGGGATGGGCTTACTTCACCTATCAACGTTCAGCCCGACTGATAACTGGCTCCACACGGCTGCCGGGATGGGCAGAGCAGCAGAAAAAAGCAGCAGCAGATTTACCCAGTGTGGAAGAGCAGCATCAGCAGGAGACGGCCGCAGACTAGCCGTGGTGCTGCGTCCCGGACTTTTGTCCCAGCAAGTACGACAGCGTTAATCCGCCAAGTACCATCCACCCGAGGGTGGACCGGGCAGCTTTGTCGGCGACCTCCACGCTTCCCAATGGTTGATATAAAAAGACAGCGAAGATCAGCGCCGAGACAATCGATCCCAGTACGCCCGCCGAAATTCCACATCGCATCGCCACCAGGATCACCAGGACGAGGAATGCTATCGGCAGCATCGGCAACATCGCCTTCGTGTGTTGAACACGGAAGAAGAGGCAAAGCATCACTGCGCCCCAGGCACAGATCACAATGCCGATCAGCGTAGTCAGGTTCGACCGCAGAGAACGATAGGCTTTCATCGCGTTTAAGTTTAGATGCGAAATCCGGAGCTAAGGTGCAACTCTGATGTTACAAAACGGAAATCTTCCGCAAAAAAACCGGACACCTTTCGGTGTCCGGCACTTAGCTAAATCAGATTACAGGTTAGAAGTTGATGCGGATCAACGCCTGTGCACGGCGGGCGGTAGTTCCGTCCGGCGTGATCTGGGTCGTCGAAATCGCGCCAAACGATGGACGCGGTGCCAGCACATACAGGCCAGCGTTCGGTCCCGTAGTCGGGCGTGAAACCGCGTACATCGCCGTGTCGCGGCCGCTCGTGATCAGCGTGTTGAACACGTTGAACGCTTCGAAGCCCATCATTACGTTCACGCGCTCGGTGATCGGGAAGGTCTTCGTGATACGAGCATCCGTGCGGTACACGGGGCCGATGTTCAGCGAGTCAGCCGAAACAAACGGTACACGGCTGCTGCCACCAAGTCCGTTGATGCTGAACGTGGTCAGCAGTCCCGGCGTGCTGCCGCTGATGGTTGGAACCTGCGGCTGCGACGAAGCAAACAGCGTCACACCCGAAAGCTGCCAGCCATTCACCAGGTACTTGGCAACTGCGCTGTCGCCCGACATGAACTTCGGGGCGAAAACGTAGTTGAAGACCAGGTTGTGACGGCGGTCCAGCGTGCTCGACGCCTTATCCGCGCGGTAGTCCCGGTTGTAGAACGAAGACGGCGTAGTGCTTCCGAAAGTCGGAGCAAAACCCACGCCCCAGTCGATGGTGTGACCCCAGGTGTAGGACACATCACCCTGGAACCAGTTCCAGCGACGGAACTTCACGTTCGTCAGCATGGCGTTGTAGTAGCTGTTGGCAGAGGACTCCAACTCGCTCACGCGGCCGGTGTACTGCGAGCCGTTAAAGGTATAAACCGGGTTGAATGAGGTGTAGACAGGGATCGTGTAGGTACTTGCAACTGCGCTGGAGGTGCTGCTGTTGCTCAGGATCTGATAAGTCCTGCTCGTCGTCGGCGCCAGCACGTTGGTGTCGTAGCTGACCGGAAGGTGCAGCGAACGGCTCCAAACGTAAGACATCGAAATGCTGACGTTCTTTACAAGTTCGTGCTCCAACGCGATGTTTGCCTGCTGCGAATACGATGGACGGTAGTCGTCACCAGCCCACAAAATTCCGGGGCTCAGGTTCCGGGCGCAGCTTCCACTCGGTTGCCAAGTCTCCGGGTTTGCTGTCGGGAACGATGGCAAGCACGCCAGTGTCGTCGGATTGATGCTCGTACCGGAGTACGAGTACGAGTACTGGTACGCGCCGTTCGTCACGAACAGGTTCTGGATTGTGGACGTGATGTACCGGTTGTTGAACAAGCCGTAACCGCCGCGGAGTGCCGTCTTCTCATCCAGCGCGTAGGCAAAGCCTAAACGCGGTGCGAAGTTCGTGTTGCTGTTCTCGGGAATTCTGCAAGTCTTCGGGAACCTCGGATTGCAGGTTTCCGGTTGCGGAATACCCGTGTGCTCAACGCGGATACCAGGGCTCAACGTCAACTTCGGAGTAATGCGCCAGTCATCCTGGGCATAGAACGACGTTTCCCACATCCCGAAGTCAATCACCCGGTTTCCGGTCGTCTGCGAGTATGCCGAGTATGCCTGGTTACCGACCGTCGTTCCGCCGTTGATGTCCAGCGCCAGGTGGGTCAATGAGTTGTAAGTGTACGAAGGAAACTGCCCATAGAGCGCGTCAACGTAATCCGTCAGGTGCGAGATATCAACACCAAACTTAAGCGTGTGCTTGTTGACCGTCCACGAGTAGTTGTCCGCAAACTGCACCCGGAGTTCGCTGGGGTTCAGGCGCGGATAGTTCGTTGCGTAGCCCAGGTTCGAAACACCGTTCACCGTCAATGCAGCCGGCGAGGGTCCCGCAGAACCGAACGTCGGCAACAGGCTCGCCGATGCCGGGTCATACTGCCGATCCTTGAAAATTCCGAACCGGAATTCATTGATTGAGTTCGGAGTCACAATGCGAGTCCAACTCGCGCGCCCGGTGCGATCGAAGACGTTCGTGTCGGCGTTGTTGCCGATTCCGTTTCCGTTCGTCAGTGAAAGCTGGGTCTGAATGCCGTTCGGGGAACGGAAGTCCAGGTAATTGCCACTGAAGCTGATGGAATCCTTGTCTGTCGGGTGCCAGTCAACCTTGGCGAACAACATGTTGTTGTCCATGGTGCGCGGAACCAACTGCGGAACCACGCGGCTCGTGGCGTAAGACGTCGCCGCATCACACTGCGCCTGAGTGGGACCTGGCACTGACACGCCACTCGGCAACGTCACCGTTCCACCTGGGACGCACCGCTGTGCAGTCTTGACATTTCCTGCGCCGTCAAAAACGTTGTTCCCGGAGCCTGCACCGATGTTCGAAGAAACCAGCGGAGCATTGCGGCGGAACAATTCGCCGTTGAAGAAGAAGAACAGCTTGTCCTTCACGATGGGGCCGCCGACGCTCAGGCCGGCCTGGTGACGCCATTCCGGAGGGTTAATTCCGTTTGGATACAGACCGGTCGAACTGGTCTTGGTCGTGTAGTCCGTCGCGTGCAGCGTGCGGTTGCGGTAGAACTCGTACGCACTGCCATGGAAGCTATTGCTTCCCGAGCGGGTCACGGTATTCACTACGCCACCCGCGGCCTTGCCGAATTCCGCCGCATAGTTCGCGCTGACTACCTGGAATTCCTGTACCGCGTCCTGCGAAATGTTATAGGTGCGCGTACGGCCGGCGTTCTCGCCGTAGTACGCGTTCGTCGTGTCGATACCGTCGGTAAGGAATGTATTTCCGCCGGGGTTTCCGCGGAATGAGAGCAGACCGAAGTTGCCGTCGTTTGAAACACCGGGCGTCAATGCCACAAATGCGTCAACGCGGCGGCCGTTAATGGGAAGCTCGAGAATTTGGCGGCTGCCCACAACCGTCGATACGCTCGATTTCGCCGTATCAACCACTGGAGCTTCGCCGGTAACCGATATCTCGGTTCCCGCGCTGCCAATCTTCAACGTCGGCATCAGGTTTATGTTCTGTCCGACTTGCAGGGTCACGTCCTTCGCAACGTAATCCGCGAATCCCTGCTTGCTGATCTTGATGGTGTATCCGTCCGCGGGAACCAGGTTACCCGCGTTGAACACGCCTGCATCCGTCGTTTCCATCTCGCGGCGGATACCTTTGGATGAATTTTCAACTACCACTTTCGCGGCGCCTACCACAGCGCCGGTGGAATCTTGTACCACGCCCGAGATGCTGCCAAAACCAGCGGTCTGTGCAAACAATCCCGATGTACTGAGAATTAGAAAACAGGCAAGCAGGAGAAAACCGCCTGTTCGCGTCGCAATTTGTTTCTGAACTGTAGAGAACATGAAGCGCTCCCGGTGACCTCGCAAATGCAGAACTTTCCCATTTCCGCAGACCTGGATCCTTAATTTGCCGACAAGTGATCTGGCGCGACTCGGCGCTCAGCGGACCTCAAGCGTCATCACCGGTTTGCTATCTCCGGGAAAATATCGCTGTTAGTCATGGGAAACAGGGCACCTGAATTAGAACACAGCTGATTTTCAAAGCCAACGGGAGTTACTGGATTTTCATCAACTATTTACTTTTATGACCGCCGTCACAGACAAATACCTTACCTTCTGCACAAGCAGTGGTGCTAATTCCTCCCGCCCTACACATCACCTTCGTCGCGTTGTACCATCAGTTCCAAAGTGGGACTGGCATGGATCGTCTCTCGTTTTTTCGCATCGCGATCCACGCCAACGCATCTCTTTCACTAGTTGACAAGCGGTTAAGGACACAAGCCTTACTCGGAGGAAAGAAAACGAATGGCTTTTGAAGTACCACCTCTGCCTTATGCCTACAACGCTCTGGAACCCTACATCGACGAGCAGACCATGCATCTGCATCACGACAAGCATCACCAGGCGTACGTAGATAACCTGAACAACGCGTTGAAAGATCATGCCGACTGGCAGAAGAAATCCGTAGACGACATCCTGAAGAACCTAAATTCGGTTCCGGAAGCCGTCCGCACTGCGGTTCGCAACAACGGCGGTGGCCACTACAACCACACCATGTTCTGGGCCATCATGAAGCCCAATGGCGGCGGTGAACCTACCGGCAAAATTGCCGACGTGATCAAAGGCCTCGGTGGGCTCGCAGCCTTCCAGGAAAAATTCAATGACGCCGGCGTGAAGCGCTTCGGCAGCGGATGGGCATGGCTGGTTCGCACCAGCGCGGGCAAGTTCGAAATCACCAGCACCGCAAACCAGGACAATCCCCTCTCCGACGGCAACTTCCCCATCATGGGCAACGATGTCTGGGAGCACGCCTACTATCTCAAGTATCAGAACCGTCGCGCCGAGTACCTCAAGGCGTGGTGGAACGTCGTCAATTGGGACGAGATCAACAAGCGACTGGAGCAAGCTTCCCGGTAATCCGATCGGGACCTCGCGAGGCGGGCCGTGCGCCCGCCTTCTTTATTGCTTCGAATAAAATCAATTCATCGCAAACGATCCTCAACTCTTCGACGCCATCATCATCGGCGCAGGCGCCGCCGGACTCATGTGCGCCATCGAAGCCGGCCAGCGAGGACGTCGCGTCGCCGTCCTCGACCACGCTGACCGCATCGGCAAGAAGATCCTCATCTCCGGCGGCGGGCGCTGCAACTTCACTAACATCCACTGTCGCCCAGAAAACTTCCTGTCCAACAACCCGCATTTCGCGAAGTCAGCCCTCGCGCGCTACACACCGTCGGATTTCATCGATCTCGTCAAGCGTCATCGGGTTCCCTTTCACGAGAAGACGCTCGGACAACTGTTTTGCGACCAGTCCGCGCACGACATCCTCACCATGCTGGAGGAAGAGTGTCGCCGTGCTCACGTGCAGATCATCCCGAAGCAGAAGATCGTCGAAATAACGCGGCCCAGCCTCTACGTCATCCGTACCGACTCCCGGGAATTCCGCGCGCCCGCACTCGTCATCGCAACCGGTGGGCTTTCCATCCCGAAAATCGGTGCCACCTCGTTCGGCTACGATGTCGCTCGGCAGTTCGATCTTAAGATCGTCCCCACTCGCCCCGCGCTTGTGCCGTTTGTCCTCAATGCCACCGATCGCAAGCTCTGGTGCGACCTCGCCGGAGTCGCCACCGAAGTCATCGCCTCCGCTGACCACCAGCAGTTTCGCGAAAAGCTCCTCATCACCCACCGCGGACTGAGCGGCCCCGCTATGCTCCAGGTCTCCTCATATTGGAAGGAATCGCAGCCGATTACGATCGACCTTCTGCCAAGCCGTCGTATCTCCGACGGGCTCAAGTCCGCAAAGCGTGATCTGACTTCACTCAAGTCAGTCCTCCGCTCCGACCTTCCGCATCGCTTCGCCGATCGATTCGTGGACAACCACCCACCCGCCAAATTCACCAATCCCGCGCTCGACGACTTCGAGCGCCATCTTCACCACTGGACCATTGTCCCCGAGGGCACCGAAGGGTACGCCAAGGCCGAAGTCACGGCTGGTGGCGTGAACACCGACGAACTCTCCGCCAGGACCATGGAATCGCGCAAAGTACCCGGCCTTTACTTCATCGGCGAGGTCGTCGACGTCACCGGGCACCTCGGTGGATTCAACTTCCAGTGGGCCTGGGCTTCCGGCTTTAGCGCCGGACAGGCGATCTAATTGATATCCTCGAACTGATGCCGCCCATCATCAACGCTCAGGGAATCTCCAAAGCCTTTGGCGCCACCACGCTCTTCCGCGACGTCTCCTTCACCGTCTCCGAAGGTGACCGCATTGGTCTCATCGGCCCCAACGGCTCCGGAAAATCCACGTTGATGAAGATTCTTGCCGGATCCGTCTCGCCCGATTCCGGCGACGTCGCCGTCCGCAAGCGTACGCGAATGAGCTATCTCGCTCAGGAATCCGATTTCGCCTCCGGACTCACCCCACGTTCCGTGATGCGCCGCGCCTTGCAGGAGGCCAGCGTTCCCGAATCTGAATGGGAGAGCCGCACTGCCGAAACGCTTGGCCGCGCCGACTTCGACAACTTCGATGTCGATGCCAGCTCCCTCTCCGGCGGATGGCGTAAGCGTCTCGCGATCGCCGAAGCGCTCGTCCAGTCGCCCGACATTCTCCTTCTCGACGAGCCCACGAACCATCTCGACCTCGCCGGGATCGAGTGGCTTGAAGAACTCTTGCAGCAGGCTCAGTTCGCCTCTGTGATTGTCAGCCACGACCGCTACTTCCTCGAGAACGTCGCCACACAGATGGCGGAACTTAATCGGGCCTATCCCGACGGTCTCCTTCGTGTCGCCGGCAACTACAGCGAGTTCCTTACCCGCAAGGAAGAATTCCTGCACGCACAGGCACGCCATCAGGAAGCGCTCGAAAATCGCGTTCACCGTGAGATTGAGTGGCTGCGTCGCGGGCCGAAGGCACGCACTACCAAGTCGAAAGCGCGCATTGATAAGGCAAACGAACTCATCACCGAACTTGCCGATCTCAATGCGCGCACTCGCACTGCCACCGCCGACATCGACTTCAGCGCCACCGAGCGTAAGACCAAACGGCTGATCGAACTTGAAGGCGTGTCCTACGAAATTGGCGATCGCCCTCTCTTCCGCAACCTGGATTTCGTCATCACCGCGGGAACTCGCGTCGGCCTTGTGGGTCCGAACGGCAGCGGTAAAACAACTCTCCTCCGCTTGCTCAACGGGGAGCTCTCCCCAAGTTCCGGCACCATCAAAAAAGCGCCAGCGTTGCAGATCGTCTATTTCGACCAGACACGCCAACTTGATCCCGACCTTACTCTCCGCCGGTCCCTCGCCCCGGATAGCGACTCTGTCGTTTACCAGGACCGTGTCATTCACGTCGCGTCCTGGGCGTCGCGATTCCTTTTCACGAGCGAGCAGTTGAACCAGCCGGTCGGACGTCTCTCCGGCGGCGAACGCGCCCGTGTCTTGATCGCCAAGCTGATGCTTCAGCGCGCTGACGTGCTCCTTCTCGACGAGCCCACGAACGATCTCGACATTCCTACCCTTGAAATTCTGGAAGAAAGCCTGCTCGAATTTCGCGGCGCTCTCGTCCTTGTTACGCACGACCGATATCTGCTCGACCGCGTGTCCACCACCGTGATCGGCCTTGACGGTCAAGGTGGTACTGGACACTTCGCCGACTACCAGCAGTGGGAACAATGGATCCGCGAGTCCCGCGAAGCAAAGACTCCACGCAAAGCGAAGGAGCCGACACCCGAAACTGCTGGTCCCGCGAAGAAGAAACTCTCGTATCTCGAAGCTCGCGAGTACTCCACCATCGAGCAGCGCATCGCGGAAGCCGAAGCTCTCCTCGCTCAAAAGCGCGCTGCTTTCGAGGATCCCGCCATTCAGACCGATGCTGCTCGCCTGATCACCGCGCAAGCGGAACTCGACGAGGCCCAACTCGCCGTCGACAACCTCATCGCCCGTTGGACCGAACTGGAAGAGAAAAAAGGTTAGCTTTCGGGCAATTCTTACCCGCCCGAAAAGTTGCCCGAACCCGCATTTTTACAGCCTTAGACGCGACGCAACTAGTCATCCGCCAGCGTGTTCCAATTACTAGCCACTTCGTAAAAGTTAGAGAAGATGACGCTCACCTGAACCGGATATCAAAGGGTGGTGAAGCGGGGGAGTCCAAGGATGAAGGCAACGAACAAGTTAGTGATGGCAGCGGCTTTCGGGCTTGCGGGATTAGTGGCAGTCCCCGCCGCCTCGGCCCAGTGGTATCCGCAGAACGATCGCGGCGTTTACCAAAACGACAACTCCGGCAACTACAGCCGCGATTCTGAGCGGCAGGCTTACCAGCAGGGCTACAACGACGGCATCTCCGATCGCCAGAACGGACCGCAGCGTCGCTCCCTGAACTGGAAGCACGACTACGACGCCCAGGCCTATCGCGATGGTTACAACGACGGGTACCGAGGCTCATACACGAACAATCGCGGCGGCAACGGCAACGGCCGCTGGGGCACTCGCGACAACAATGGTCGCTGGGGAGATCGTGACCGTGATCGCGATCATGACCGCGACAACGATAACGGTCGTTGGGGACGTCATCGTCGTGGCGACTACGGGAACAGCAACGGTCCTTACGCAAACGGTCCCTGGGGCAACGGCTCTTACGGCAACGGACGTTACGGCTACAACAACTACGGCTCCCAGATGGGTTTCCAGGACGGCCAGTACACCGGCCGACTCGACGCTCAGAATGGCCAGCGCTATCGGCCGACCGAGTGGAAGGGTTATAAGGAAGCCGATCACGGGATGAGCCAGAGCGGAATGAACAAGCAGGACTTCCAGAACGCTTATCGGCAGGCTTACGTCCAAGGCTACGAACAGGCGTACTACCAATATCGGGGTAGCCGTTACTAAGCATGGAACGACGTTAGAAGGCGCAGAAACAGTGCGTCATTGAGGAAGGCGGCTCGAATCTGGGCCGCCTTTCTTATTCTCCATGAATGTCCCGCAGGTAAGCGAGGATCAGCCGCACATCCTGCTCCGAGACCTTCACCTTTGGCATGAGCATGTATCCCGCGTTCAACGGTCTCATGTCGCGCTCGCGGTAAAACGCCGGCGGATCCAGGATGAACCGCTCCAGCATCTTCGGATCGTGCTTCGACACCACGTGGGTCAGCGTCGGTCCTGCGCCGCTGAAGTGGCACCCCGTACAGCCGCGCTCAACAAACACGCGTTCGCCACGACGTTCTGGCGAAAACTGCTGTCCCACCAATACCGCCAACACCGCTACGCCTGCGCAAACCAACAGGATGACTTTCTTTTTCAACTCTTAGCCTCGAAGACGAGTTTCCGGTCCGGTTCACGAGTTGTCACGGTCATACGTCACAATGCGGCCCCCGTCATTGACATGCCCTGCCGCGCTTCTATACGTTTTCCCGCATGCTCCGCAAAACCCGCCGCATTGTTTTATTACTCCTTATCTCGCTTTCTGCACTTGCGGCGGACCAGCGTAAAGTCACCCTTCTCTATAGCAACGATTTCCACGCCGCCATCGAACCGACCCGCGCCACCTGGTTGGTCGATCAACCGATGATCGGTGGCGTCCGCGACTTCGCAGCCTGGGCGGCCATGCTCCGCAGGACCTTGCCCAACGCTTTCTTTTTCGACGCCGGTGACGTCTACACCGGACAGGCGATCTCTTCCATTAGCCGAGGACAAGCTCTCATCGACATCTGGAAGACGCTCGGCTACGACGCCGGCACTTTTGGCAACCACGAGTTCGACTACGGCGTTGACCGCGCGGTCGCATACGCGCAGCAGGAATCGTTCCCCGTACTCTCCGCCAACCTCTTTTATCGCGACAGCGGCAAACATTTTGCCAAGCCTTACGCCATCATCCAACGCAACGGCATTCGGATCGCGGTAACCGGCGTGTTCGGACTCGATGCCATTCCTTCCACCGGACCGGCAATCTGGAAGACGCTCGAAGCTCGCGATCCAGTTCCAATTCTCCGCGAACTTGTTCCGAAGCTTCGCAAGCAGGCCGACCTCGTCATCGTTCTGGCGCACGAAGGCGAGAACGGATCCATGCAGTCTGACGCTGAAGCTCATCCTGAAGTGCAGAAAGGCTTCGAAGCCGATAAGGCCCTCGCCGCTGCGGTGCCTGGCATCGACGTAATCATCGGGGGACACGCTCATCGTGGCATCGAAGTCCCCTGGGTAAGCCCGAAAAACGGCACCATCATCGTGCAGACGTACGGACGTGGAACCACCATCGGCGTCCTCCAACTCAGCCTCGATTCCGCGAACAGGATCTCCACTCATCAGGGGAGCCTCGTCCGCATCCTGCCCGGCGTTTTCCCCGTTCCTGAGCAGGTCGACAAGGTTGTGACTCGTTGGGTGAAGGAAGCCGACCAGATCGGTCGTGAAGTCATCGGCACCCTTCCCGCCGCATTGATCCGCAACTACAACGGCGAATCGAATCTCGGGAACCTCATCGCTGACGCCATGCTCTGGAAGACCGGCGCCGACATCGCGTTCGAGAATGCAGGCGGCATTCGCGCCGACCTGAAGGCCGGCACCGTAACTCGTTACGATCTCATCTCCGTACTGCCTTTCATCAACACCGTCACTACCATCAAGCTCACTGGCAAGCAGATCCGGCAGATTCTCGAGCAATCGCTCACTCTGAAAGTCGGCATGATGCAGGTTGCCAACTTGCGCGTTACCTACGACCCCAAGCGCTCCGAATCTCAGCGCGTTGTTACCGTTACAGTCGGCGACACGCCTCTCGACGACTCCAAAACCTACCTCGTCGCCACCAACAGCTTCATCTCCGCCGGCGGTGACCGCTACTCCACCTTCCTCGACGGCGCCGATCTCAACGACACCGGCCAGAACCTCGTCGACGCGGTAATCGACTACGTCCGCCATCCCGGTGTGCACTTGCAACCCCAGTCAGGAAGACTTGTCGCAATCCCCACCGAACCCCCGGTTACTCCGTAGAAAGATAAAGGCCCGGCTTCATGCCGGGCCCAGAGTTCCGCCGCTAGCTTTAGCGGATCGTTATTGTTGCCGAGGTTGATTTCTGCCACGAACCTGATTGCGCTACCACATTGACCGTGTATGTTCCGGGCTGGCTGGGAGCGCTCGCAAGGGCCTCATCGGAAGCAAACTTCGCCGCACCGCCACAACCGGTCATTCCCATAGCAAAAAGAAGGATGGTCGCGAGCCCAAGCGCAACCAGCAACCTCTTTCCGCGTCGTCTATCGGACGCCATCACCATGCAGACGGCAAGGCCCGGCATCCAGATGGCGAACGTACCGATGCTTTTGCCCGCCGTCGCGAGGTGATCCCCATTGGCCTTTATCGTCAGCTTCGTCGAGATGGTGCTCTTTCCCGGTACGATCTCACTTGCCTCGAACGAGCAGTTCACGCCCGCAGGCAAATTGCCGCAATTCAGCTTGACCTTCGATCTGAAATCTCCTGAGGGTTTCATCACCACCGTCGTACTCGCACTGCTTCCTCGCGACACTTCCATTGACGTCTGCGTCAGCGACATTGCCAGGTCGGCCGCACCCGAAGGCACGCCAGGCTCAGCGGGTGGTAAAACTGCCGTCGCCGCCTTCGACGTGTATCCAATCGGCCCCGACATCTTGTTCAGCATCGATGGCTTCCCTACCGCTTTCACGTACACCGTGTACGCGCCACTCGCCATGTCGAATTTCCGCATGTCCACCGAGCGTGTGTCGCTGGAAAAAGCACCCAGCGACATCAGGTTCTTCCCGTCTTGTGAAATGAAGACCGTAAAGTGATGGATCGTCTTCTGGTCGCCGCTGATGTTCCACGAAAGCGTATCGCCGGATGCCGACCCGCTCACCGAAACACAATTGTCGATTCCCATCTCAATCGCGGTTCCTTCTTCGTAGTCGTTCCAGGTCACGATCTGCAACGTTTCCAGTTGTTGTCCCGCGTGAAAGTTTCGGTTCACTTCAGCGAATGTCTCCAGCCAGGTAGTACCGCACCGCTGATTGATGACTCGGTTCTGGCCCCAACCGGCAAGCCGGTCGTCGAAACCTTTCTTCACCGACCCGACGGCTCGCTTCGGGGAGTTCTTCGCTGTCTTATAGAAATTCGAAAGGTACGCCTGTCCCCAGTCGTTTGCGTTCCCGAAGGACCCCACCCAACTGAACGCGCCGTCCGCATAAGATTTTGCGAACATCACGGAATTCTGGAAGACGAACAGCGGGTTGCCGGGCACCTGATTGCGAACGGCATCCCAGTCGATCGGGAGGGCCTCCACGCCAAAGAAGAACACGACCGGCCTACCGTTGATGCGCATGTAATTCGACGATTGCTGGAACTTCTGGTTCGCGTAAATGAGGTCCGCGATCAGTTCGCCCGTTTTGTTGTCGGCTTTCAAAGCTCCCGCGTCTTCCATGATCGCGAACTTGAACCCGCGCTTCTGGGCCTCCTGGAAGATCGCGATCGTGCTCTGGTCTTCATGGGTACGGTTGCGCCCGTACCAGTCGACAATCACGCCCTGAATGCCCCGGCTCATCATGTCATCTACAGTCTTGGCTGCCTGGTTGGGGTTAGCCGTCGAATAACCTACGTCTGCATGATTCGCTTTCCCAAACCACGGCATAAAGTGGGCGTAGATGGCTGTAGTGCTTCCCGGATAAAGAAGAGTGCGGATATCTACCTTGCTGACGTTGCCTGCCGTCGCATTTCCGTTTGACTGCCCCTGGAATGAGTCTGCCGTACTTGTGTTGTTGCCAGTCTCCATGGCCATCGTCGTGGTTGGGATCACCGCTCTTTGGGCAAATCCGAAAGCTGAACTAAAAAGGACAAAAGCTACTACGGTGAAGACTCCGGTCTTTCGCACGCGTATCTCCCGTTCCCGTGTTTCTGGGTTACGCTCGCGGTGCGGATTCGCCGTCGCCGGACAGACCACACTCACGAACACAAAACGTGCTCTGATTCTGGTCTGTCCAGGTATTACTTAGTACTGATTAAAGTCCGTAGCTGGGTTAGCAGATTCGCCTTAGGCTATTTCAGATTTTTCGGGATGAGCTGTGTAGTCGAGCTGCGGCAACCTTCTAATAACAAAGGAGATATTCTGGATTAATTGGAGAACCGAGCGAGATTAGCGCCGGAAGGCCAAGCACCTTGGTTCCGTCGAGTCTAAGTTGCTGAACAACGTTTTTGCCGGCTCGTGCGTCCAACCCAAGTACATCCGGGACTTGGTGTATCTAGCACGGTTTCAGGTTTCATAGACTCGGATTACACTAGGGGGGAAGCCTCCGATGCCTTCATCCAAACACGTCATGGCTACCGAAAAGAGTCCCGCTGAAAAGTCGCCCGCAGAAATAAACGCTCAGCTCAGAACCCTGGCCCATGACCTCAGCAATTCCATCGAGACCATCATGCAAGCCACATACCTTCTTGCTCAGGCGGAGATGGATGACAATGGCAAGAAGTGGCTGGAACTTATCGACAAGGCTTCCCGTGACGCCGCCCGTATCAATCGCGACATCCGCGAGCACCTTCGTGCCCAGACTGCCCAGATGCAGGCCGGCGGAAGCACATAATCACGCAACTCTTTTCGGTTCTATCGATTTCCTGATTCCTCTCAGGAAATCCTGCGCATGGTGATATCCCTGCAGTGTGCCCACATCCATGTAGGTTTCCCCAATGTGCATCGCTCGCACCACGTTCCCCGCATCAATGAATGCATTCAGCAAGTGCCCGAGGTACTCGTCTTCTCTGTGCCGCGACTCCCACAGTAACTTCAGCGCATGAAACGCCTGCCCGGTCGTGGTCACTGCGCCCCAAATCCAGTGCGACTGTGGCACCGGCACTTTTACCTGCACTTCCTCCACGTACCCATGCTCATCGCTCACCACGGCATCGAACTGTGAAGGATCCAGCACCGGAAAGCAGATCAGGTTCACATCCGCCATGCGATCTCGGTCCAGTGCCGCCCGATACGCATTCTCTGGAAACCATATGGTGTCTGGCAGTCCCAGTAGCACGTGGTCGTGGCTCCGGGCAAACTGTTCAGCGCGGAACAGCGCGTCGCATAGACCCTGCGGCCTCTGCTGCACCACGTAGAAGATCTCCGCCGCATACTCGCGCTCGGCGAAATACTTCATGATGTCGGTCTTCTCGCCCGAGATCACCATGCATATCTCGGTCGCACCCGCCGCAATCATCCTTTCGACCAAGTATTCCGTCACCGCTTTCGGTCGCTCCACTCCGTCCACTACCCTGGCGCCTACCGGCAACAGTTCCTTCGAACAGCCGAGCGGCTGAATCCTCTGTCCCGCACCCGCGGCTGGAATAATCCCGATCACCTTCCCACCTCCGCCGAAACCCTTTTCCCTGCAAACGCCGCTTCCAGATAAGAAAGCAACTCGCGCGCTCGACGTTCACCCGTATGTTCCGCCAAGGTCCTCTCGCGTGCTCGCGCCGCCACCAGCGCCACCTCATCGTCTGAAAGCGCCAGCGCACTCATCACGTCGTCGGAATTCTTGGCGATGAAAATCTCCTCCCCCGGAGTAAAGAAGGTATCCAAGCCCTCGAACCAATCCGAAATAATCGGAGTTCCACACGCGGCCGCCTCGAAGAACCGCCCCGACGGGCAATATCCGCTTACTGCCATGCTGTCCCGCGTGAGGTTCAGTGTGAACCGCGAACTTGAATACAGCGCCGGATGATCGCCCGGCCCCACATGCTCAAATCTGCGCAGGTTCGACGGCCACTGCCAGTGCGCCGGATACATTGACCCCGCCAGTACAAACACGTCCTCCGGACGCCTCCGTACCGGCTCGAGGAACAGGGTATCTAGTTTCGCCTGTCGGTCCGCCGCGTACGTTCCCATGTAGCTCATCAGGCATCGATACTGTTCCGGAACCTCCACCCGCCGGTGAACCTCCGGATCGACGCACCCATACAGCGGCAGCGCCTTCTTCGCATGCCACTTCGTACGCAACTCATGCAACGTCATTCCACCTGTGAAGGAAAGATAAAGATCAATCTCCGGGATTTGATCGGACCTGAGGTAGTCGCACATTCCCGCCGCGAGTGCTGCCACCGTAACTGGCGTATCCAGGTCATAAAAGACCTTCAGCGGACCATCCGTCTCCAGTACCTCATCGCAAATCTGCTTCCCGTCCGGACAATAGCTCGCATTCACCACCACATCAGACTCGCGTACATCCGCCAGCGCTCGCGTCCGGACCGACGCCCAGCCGGAATACAGCACTAGCTCACAGAACTCGGCCGATGCAAAATCTCTGCGCTTTGCGTAATACGGCACGTCTTTCTCGTAGAACACCACCTCGTGCCCGAGCCGCTTCAGCGCCCGCACGATCGCCCTGTACGGCGTCGCATGACCATTTCCCCATGACGAAGAAATCGTCAGTCCAAATATTGTGATCTTCAACAGAGTCCCCGCACCTGAATCCTACTTACCTTTCTGATGGCAAATGCCGAAACCCCGTTGCCGTGTAAGGAATCCAGAGTTGCTGGTTCGGAATGTTCCTTCCGATACAGGACCGAGACATTCCCGAGTCTCAGTTCTGTTTCGGAATACTCCAGGTAGGGGGGGTCAACCCTTTCTTTTTCACGTAAGTTGCTGATCTAACGGCAAATATAAAGATTGAGACTGTTGGTATGTTTTCAAATGTGGAGATGCGTGCGTCCTTAACTTCTTTGTTTTCAGATATGGAATACCTGGGGGGTTACCAAAGGCCATCAAACTTATAAGGTGTGACCTTCGTCACAGCCGCAAACTGCGGCGTTAGCCGACTATAGACAGCCATAGAAGCGAGGTTCCCCCTAAATGGACGAGCGTACTTTCGAACTTTCCGAGCTCTATACGCGCATCCTTCAGCTCGAACACTTGCAGGACCTTCGCGGTCAACACGACTCTACGGCCGCAATTCAGGACCACATCGAAGTTCTCCGTAAACGGTTCCTGGAACTCAAAAGCGCGAGCATTCCCCGCACAAATGGGTAACGGCAAAAAACAAAAGGTCGGCCCATTGCGACCGACCTTTACAACCAGGAATCCTGATTACTGCAGTTTGGCATCCAGCGTGATCTTGGCGTTAAGCACCCTCGAGACCGGGCATCCTGCCTTGGCTTCGTCGGCCGCTTTCTGGAACTGCTCTTGCGACGCACCGGGGATCTTCGCCGTCATCGTAAGATGAACGGCTGTAATCGCGAACCCCGCGTCCTGCTTCTCGAGCGACACGGCTGCTTCCGTCGCGATCCGCTCGGCCTTCAATCCCGCCTTCTCGAGCTGCGCCGAGAATGCCATGGAGAAGCATCCCGCATGCGCCGCGCCGATCAGTTCCTCGGGATTTGTCCCGATACCATTTTCAAATCGTGTGGCAAAAGAATACTGCGTATCTTTAAGCACGCCGCTTGCGGTCGAAACAGTTCCCTTCCCGTCCCGCAAACCGCCTGTCCAGACGGCACTTCCTTTACGTTGCATAGCTTCCTCGGTAGTCAGTCGTTCACCGGCACACGGCCGGAATTCCTAATCTACGCCGTCCACGCATCGCTGACAAACGCAGCAACCTAGATCATCGGTGGCAAATCGCTTGACCAGCAATCCGCTACGATCTTCCACTCGCCATCCGGTTGCCGACGCCACACCGTCAGGTACTTGCCGCGATCGCGTCGGTCGTGCCCATCCACCGTCGGAATAGTCATGCTGTAAACACCAACGTCATATGCGAGATCGCCCGAGTGCTTCACGAACGTGACTAGATATTGAAGATCGCGGATGCTCCGCTTCTTCATCGGTCCCTTCAGATACTCGTGGATTTCGTAACGCCCGTGCAGCGTCGCATGGTGCGGCGGCTGATAAACCGCGTCGTCCGCGTAGTGGTCGACTACCTTTTCAAGATTGCCGGCGTTCCAGTTTTCAGCCCAATGATCGCCCAGTTGCGTGATGAGAGATTCGACTTCATCGGTTACCGAAAGCATAAGAGCCTCCTTGAAGCCGGAAACATTGTATCCCCGTTCCAGATCGGTGCGTCTGATCAGCAATGGACTTTCCCGTGAATGTCCATTTAACCTGAGCTGCTGTTCAGGAGCCCGCATGCGCTTAATACCTGCACTTCTATTACTTCTCGTGTCCGTTCCGGCCTTTGCCACCGAAGTAAACTCTGCCGCCTACAAGAAGGACTACGCCGAATGGACCAGAGACTACTCCGAGCACCTGAAGAAGAACTGGCTTGTGGTGGTTGGATTGTCGTGGCTCCGAGAAGGCACGAACCGCGTCGGCGGCGACCCGAAAACCGACGTACCGCTGCCCGCCGGCAAAGTCCCGGCACAGGCCGCGAAGATCGACTTTCGTGCCGGTAAAGCAACGTTTACAGCACTTCCCGGAGCGAAGTTCACCAGCGACGGCAAACCGGTCACCACCATCGAAATGAAGCCCGACGTGAGTGGCAAGCCGACAATCATCGAGACTGCCGGTAGCGTGCGGTTCTACCTGATCCAGCGGGGCCAGCGTTACGGCATCCGCGTGAAGGATTCCAAGAGCAAGCTGCTGGCGGATTTCAAAGGCGCGCAGTTCTATCCGGTGAGCCAGAAGTACGTTGTGGAAGCAAAGTTCGTCCCGTATGACAAGCCAAAGAAGGTGATGGTACCCACCGTCATCGGGCAGGACGCGGAAATGGACAGTCCGGGCTACGTCGAGTTCACGCTGCTCGGACAAAGACAGCATCTTCAGGCGCTCGACGAAGGAGCGAAAGAACTGTTTTTTATTATCAAAGACCAGACGAGCGGAAAAGCCACCTACGGCGCGGGTCGATTCCTGTATTCCGAATTGCCGAAGAACGGCAAAGTTGAACTGGATTTCAATCGTGCACAAAATCCACCGTGCGCCTGGACACCGTACGCGACCTGCCCTCTACCGCCAAAAGAGAACCGCATGAACGTCGCGGTCGAAGCCGGCGAGAAGTATTCAGGACATCATTGATCCCAAAATTAGGAACGAAGAAGGCGTGCTCTCAGGCACGCCTTTTTGCTGAACGAACGACTCAGCGATGTGCGGCAAGAACGTCGTCTACCGTGACTATGTCCACCATGCCAAAGCAGCCGTAGATTGCCGGCAGCACAACTTCGGGTTTGTACTTCCGGCGTAGCTCGGCAACCTTCACTGTGCCGGCGCGATATGCCGGCAAGTACATGCGCCCAAGCAGCGGATGCTGTCCCCACGCTCCCGAGAGCTTGTCAGCACGCTCATCACTTACTAGGAATTCGCGGCGGAGGACCTTCGCGACCTCTTCACGTTTCCGGCCCTCTCCCCAGGTCAGATAAGAAGATTGGTTCTTTGCGTCGTCTTGAAGCAGCGCAAGAAGCACGCCAACTTGAAGGTCTTCGTCGGGGAGTTGGTCGATCTCGGTGATGCCGTGCGCGATCAGGATCGCGTTATTCGCAATGCCTTCCGACAGCGTCGCGCAACGAGTGTTCATCGTAAGCACACTCGCTTCGAATCCGGCCTTTCCGCGCACGTAGAGGTTCTGTAGATAGGCAAACGTGGTCACGTGCCCGGGAACCACTTCGTGACTGACGAGCTGCTCGAATTCCGGATACGAGATCGTCAAGGATGCGTTGACCTCGTATGTCGCTTCGTACTTCGGCGTACGATCGGCGTTTCGCGCTCGGCCAACGTAGTTCATGGAGCCGGAGAACCAGGCGTCCTTAATTGGAAGAAATTCGATATTTGCGCGCGGAACCGCGTGCAGTTCCTTCGGCATAAACGGCAGCAGGTTCTTAACCGTGAGCTGGTCGAAGAGGGCAATGACTGCCGCTCCAAGCGGACGGACACTGGCCATTGGCGAATTGCGCTCGCGACGCCATGCATCTACCGCCTGCAGAAGTTCGTCAGGTGCCGAAGTCTTATGTCCGGCGCGTGCGAGCAGTTCCGCCACGCGCTCGCGTTTCGATTGCGGCTGTGAAGGCTCGGGTGGTCTTCCGGTGGAAGCGATAACGCAACGCTCGTACGGAACCGCAGCGCCTCTTCTGAGGATTTCCTGTGCGAGATCCCACATTGCACTCAAGGATTCGGCAAGTCCAGCGAGATACTTTCCGCGCAGTCCTCCAATTTTTTCCGCTTCACCCTTCACGCCCGCGATCGCAGTGGGGATGTCCACGTCGCGCAGGTAAGCGTCAATGATGGCGGCATCCAGATTCTTCGCGGTTACGCCGCCGGTTTCGCGAACCTTCGCCGCGGAAGGCGTGGTGTAAGCGTTCGGCAAAGGTTCATCGGCAAACCATGAGTCGGCGATGAAGCGTCCTGTGCCGGAAGGGCACATTACGTCGCCGCCCCAAAGCGTATCGATACCAAGAACTGCGTCTGCTACGAAACGTCCTGCTTGGTCCATCGGATCTCCTTTGGCTTACGCAACGACCAGAACCACACGTAACAGCATAGAGCAATGAACGCAATCGCCGATACCGACTGCGAAATCGTTTCGTTTGCGTAGAACGGTGTATGGACGAGGTCCTCTCGATAGAACGGGAACAATCGCAAGGCCGCACCGAGCACACCGCCGAGAGCGCCTCCTGCCATCAGGCCTGAAGCAATAATCACGCCGCGCTCACGGATCGTGCGTCCGGATTCTCCGCCCTTTTGTTCAGCGCGCTTGTTGAGGAAATGCGAAAGGAATCCGCCGACAAGCGCTGGTGTATTCAGTTCCAGCGGCAGATACATCCCCAGCGCGAAGATGAGCGACGGTTGGCCGAGCATCTCCATGATCAGGGTAACGAAGGCTCCCACTCCAAACAGCAAGTACGCAACCGGCTGTTGGCTCATGAAGCCTTCCACAAGGGCTTTCATGATCGAGGCCTGCGGCGAAGGCAACACCGGCCGGATGTCGCCGGGAAGAGCTTCCCCGAACTGGAACGTTCGGTCGAGCATAACGATGGTCAAGCCAGCGGCAATGGCTGCAGCGGCTACCCCAATGATCTTTACTTTCTGCTGAGCTGCTGGCGTCGAGCCGAGCCAGTATCCCGTTTTGAAATCGGTGATCGTTTGGCCCGAAATTGAAAGCGCGGTACACACCATGCCCGCGATGGCCATCACGAAGAACATGCCCGTCGTCCCGGAGAGTCCGAACCGGAGAAGTACGACGGATGAAATGATGATCGTGAGCATCGTCATACCGGATACCGGATTGCGTGCCGTGGTGGCGATGGCGTTGGCGGCAACGGAAGTGAAGAAGAAAGAGAAGAGCAGAGTCAATAGCAGCCCAAGCCCGACGATGCCCCACGAAACGGGCAGGTGTCCGAGAAAAGCCGCCACACCAATCGCTCCAACTATCACTCCGGCGAAGACACCGATAATTGGCAGATCGCGGTCAGTGCGTTCCGAATCAACCTTTTCACCGGAGCGGAACACCCGAAGTGCAATCCCGAACGAACCAGCCACGATCCGAAGCGACTTGATGATGCCGAAGATTCCTGCCGTGGCGATCGCGCCGACGCCGATAAAGCGAACGTAGTTGCGGTAGATCTGTGCGGCGGTCATGTCGGAGATTGGCATTGCCGCCGGATAAATGGCTGTTCCAACGTGGCTGCCAATAAACCAGATCAGCGGTACCAGCACGAAATTGGAAAGCACACCGCCGGAGCAGAGAATCATGGAACTGCGCAGCCCCATGACGTAGCCCAGCCCCAGGATGAAGCCAATCGCGTCGAAGCTGAAAACCATCCGCGTACGCTCGGTCAGATGGCGCATCGCGGGAACAAACTGGAAATCAACAAATTCCTTCCAAACCTGGAAGGTGGTGACAAAGAAGTCATAAACGCCGGAGATCGCCGTGGCCTGCAACAGCAACTTGGCCTGCGAGCCGCCCTTCTCGCCGGTGACAAGTACCTCTGTGATCGCCGTCGCTTCGGGATACGGAAGCATGCCATGCATGTCGCGAACAAAATAACGGCGAAGCGGAATCAGGAAGAGAACGCCGAGGCATCCTCCAGCGAGGCAAATGAAAATCGTCTGAACCGGATGAGGATCGAGCTTAAGAATGTAGAGCGCTGGCAGCGTGAAAATCGCCCCGGCAACCACGGCGCCGGCACTGCCGCCGATGCTGGTCATGATGACGTTCTCCAGCACGCTTGAGCGGCGGCGGTATACACGAGCCAAGCCAATCGCCAGGATTGAGATCGGGATCGCGGATTCCATCACCTGCCCGACCTTCAGCCCCGAATAGGCCGAGGCTACCGCAAAGATCACGCAAAGAAACGTACCCCACGCGATGGAACGGACGGTCAGTTCCGGGATCTGGGCGCCAGCGGGAACCAGTGGTTCGTACTTTTCTGTCTGCGCTAGCGGCTTGTAGGCATTAGAGGGCAGGGATTTTGTTTCGACTTCGGTAGCCAAAGGAACCTCCGCATGGGAAAGGCTGCGGCGGCATTCTAACCGCGGGTCGTCCCAGCTTCGTGTGACGAAGTTACCTGCTGCGCGTGACACATAAACCGAGTGAGTTCAGCGGAATTCCTGCGAAGGGTTGGATTAAGCCGTGCTGCTGAGCATGCCCACACCGCTTCCACGAGTGGGAAGGAAGATCGAGAAGACCGTTCCGCTGTGACGTGGATGCGTGCTGCTCTTCATGCGGATGTAGCCGCCGTGCTTGTGGATGATTCCCTGGCACACCCACAGCCCCAGGCCGGTTCCCTTCTCGCCCTTCGTGGTAAAGAATGGCTCGAAGATTTTCTGCGCGTTCTCGTGGCGGATACCCGGGCCGTCATCGGCGACGACAATGCGAACACCGGGTTTGTGCGAGTTCATATATTCTCGGCTGGTGTAAACGCGGAGGCGCACCTTTCCGGCTTCCGGTGCTGCCTCGATAGCGTTCTCGAAAATATTTGAGATGACCTGTCGCAATTCGTTTGGAAAGCCGATTACGTCCCCATTAAAGTCCATTTCTTTGTGCACGCGGATGCTCTTTACCCTGAGTTGCTGCGAGAACAGATAGAGGACGGACTCCATGATGTCGTTGAGGTTTACGCGCACCGGCATGTTGGTATCGCGGTGAAATGCCAGCGTCTGCTTGGTAATGTGCGCAACGCGGGAGATTTCAGCCTGGGCGACCTGCGCATATTCCTTGAGAGACCCATCGAGTTTCGGATCCGAGGACAACAGATAAAGCAGGTTCGTGACCGCCGCCAGTGGATTATTGATTTCATGCGCGATGGTCGCTGCCAGGCGCCCGGTAGCAGCTAAACGCTCGGAGCGCCGGAGATACTCCTCCGTCCTCTTGCGCTCTTCGATGTCGAAGAGTGTGATTACCGCCCCGGAGGTCGCATCGCTCGGCAGTTTTAAGCGGGCTGCACTCATCAGCAGGTGTGTTGGTTCTCCGTCCTCCTGGCGAAAGACCACCTCGGCGCCCCGGTAGGCTTTTCCTTCGAGCACCGACCGGAGCGAAAAGGATTCCGCGCTGAGCTGATCTCCGTCGGAGAACTGCAGAGGCAGCACCATTTCGAATGGGAGCAGTAGTGTGTTCTTTCCGCAGAGATTATGGAACGCCTGACTGGCGAGCACCACGCGACCGGTGTTATCGCAAACGGCAATCGCTTCGGCGGCCTGTTGCACAATGAGGTGAGCGAGCCTTCCAGCGGAGACAATCTCATCCTGCATCTTCTGCTCGGTTAAATCGGTGATAACCATGCACACCGAGGTAGAGCTTTCCTGGAATATGTTGGCCGAGACAAAAACAGGAACTCGGTCTCCATTGGACTTCAATAGCTGAAGTTCAATCTTCGGGGGACCGTCGAGCGGATGTTGATAAACGGAGTCGAACCTGGCGCGTTCGGGTTTCGGAACGAAGTCGTAAATAGAGCGTCCGATGACGTGGTCGAGTGGATAGTCGACGATATCCGCAAAGGCGTGATTGCAGTAGAAGACTGTTCCATCGGCACCAATGGTGACCGCCCCTTCCTTCATGCGTTCGACGAACACGCGATATGCAGCATCGGATCCGGCGAGCGTGAAGACCTGAGCGCCATGCGGGCCGGGGACAACGATCGCATCCACGTGGCCGTCGCGCACGGCTGCCAAGGCCTCTTCGGCAGCGGATAGCCTCAACTTCAGTTGTTGAATTTCCTCCAGGACCTTCTTACTGGCCCGAGGATTTGCTTCTCGCATTCAAACTACTCACCGAAATTCCAAGCCCAGCCAGAACTTTGCCAGCATCGGACATATCGCCAATGAAGGTCCTGTTCGGCAGCGGAAGAATTTTGATTAACGCGGGAGCGGCGACCACATGGTCGCGCTTCGCCAGCGATGGCTGTTGATACAGGTCAATGATCTCCAAGTCGCAAACCGCTGGAGAAAGTGACCTACACAGCTCGCGAATAGATTTGATGGCACGCATGGAATTAAGGTTTGATCCTGCGACGTACAGCCTGAATTGATATCGGGGGGCGGGTTTTCCGCGGAGGTTCTCGAGAACGTTATCCGGATTCGCTCCGCGGACAATCACTTTGTTCTTGGATCCCGCAGGGCGTTTCATGTCAGTCTTCGGACATCACGCCCGAGTTGGTGCAGCCGGCTTCAGATCGAGGCCAACCAGTACCCGTTCGCGATTCGAAAGATCTCCAATAATTTTCTTTACAGGAAAAGGTAGTCTCCTGACGAGAGTTGGAATCGCGACGATCTGGTCTCCCTTCGCGAGCATTGGGTTCTCAAGCAAGTCAACAATTTCGATCTGATAACGGCCCCCAAGATGGACTTCGCAAATTTCCTTCAGGTTCGCGAAGGCAGCAATCGAATTCGGAGTATTGCCGGCGACATACAACCGGAGTCGCCACTTCGATGGCACCCTGAGAGATGATTCGCTCGACTTCCCGGTTTGCTTCTTCTTTGCCGTAGTGTTCTTGCTGACCATCTTTAACTCTGCCTTGTGCGGAAAGGTTTGTCCTCGACGCCTTGGACCTGGACACCCTTGCTGCTGATGGTGAACTCACGCATATCGGATGAATGTTCCATCCCGCGCGATTTCAAAACGTAGATCACACGTTTGCGTGAGCCGTCGAATTGGATCTCCTTCACCATGATCCAGGTGTCCATGAGCGACGAAATTTCCGTGCTGGTCTGCTCCAACTCGCCGGTCGACAGATTCGTGAACAGAGCAGTGACCTGGCGGCTCTTCAGCAGGTCGATGAGGCGAGTCAGCATCGACTTCACCGAAGACGTACTTCCCACCGAAATGAGATTTGTGATTGGATCGACCGCAACCACAGTTGGCTGGAACCGGTCGATTTCCTGGCACATCGCCGCAAGATGATTCTCCAGGCCCATGCTCGTCGGCCGAACCGAAATGATCTTGAGAAGGCCTTTCTTGATCCAGCGATCAAGCGTCAGGCTCAAGGAACTCATGTTGCGGAGTATCTGGCTGGGCGATTCTTCGAAGGCGAAGTAGAGGGCCCGTTCGCCGCGTTGGCAAGCCGCACTCACGAAACTCGCTGCGATACTCGATTTACCTGTACCAGCGGTTCCCGTCACAAGAATGCTGCTGCCGCGGAAGAAACCCAGGCCGCCCATCATGGCATCGAGTCCGGGCACGCCGGCACTGACGCGGTCGGTGGAGGCTTCGTGGTTGAGTTCCAACGCCGTGATCGGCAGCACGGACACGCCATTCTGGTTCAGCAGGAATGGGTACTCATTTGTGCCGTGTGTGGATCCGCGATACTTCACGACACGAATGCGGCGGGTGGAGATTTGTTCGCTGACCCGGTGATCGAGGAAGACGACGCAATCTGCGACGTACTCCTCAAGTCCGTGACGTGTCAGGGTGGACCCGTCGCCAGCCTCGGCAGTGATCACGGCAGTTACGCCACGCTCTTTAAGCCAGCGAAACAGTCGGCGTAGTTCGGAGCGGACGATGCCTTCGTTCCGTAGCCCGGCGAACAGAACCTCAATTGTGTCGAGCAGGATCCGCTTCGCTTTGACCGACTTGATCGCGTGGTCCAAACGGATGAACAGTCCTTCGAGATCGTACTCGCCGGTTTCCTCAATCTGACGACGCTCGACATGAACGTAGTCGATCAAAAGCATATTCCGGCGAATCATCTCGTCTAGCTCGTAACCTAGCGACGCAACATTGGAACTGAGTTCCTCCGCCGTCTCCTCGAACGTCATGGCGACGGCGGGTTCGCCGTATTGAAGGATCCCCTGGACAAGGAACTCCATGCCCAGCAGGGTCTTTCCTGATCCGGCACCACCAGCGATCAGGGTGGTGCGCCCTTTCGGGAACCCGCCATACGTGATGTTGTCCAGGCCGGGAATTCCGGTCGGAATCTTCTGGAGAGAAAATTTCGATTTCGCTGTACGAGATTTCTTCGCCATAAGCTAAGCGAACAACTTGGCTCACGATCGCTGCTTTACTTCTGTTGCTGTCGCTTTACTTCAGCTTCAAATTCAACTTTTGACTTTTGAACGAAAGCGCTCAGTTCCTGCCGATCGACAAAAGGATTTGTCTTCGATTTGGCCAGTAGCTCGCGTTTCTTATTCAGCTGAAAGAAGGACCCGTGCGCACCGAGCATGACATCGCAAGACATACTGTGCAGCAACTGAAAGGTTTTACGGAAATCTTCGATGATAGTCGGGTACTCTCGGTTGCCTACAAGGTTGTAACCGGGAGCGGTAGTGCTGCAAAGGAATACGACGTTGTAACGCTTGCCCTTTTCTTCAGCGACGGTGGTCCAGGTCGTGCAGCCCTTCGTATGACCGGGGGTGATGCGGGCGACCATGCGGTTGCCGCCAAGTTCCAGCGTGTCTCCATCCTGAATGAACTGATCTGTCGTGACCGGCTCGAAGGAAACTTCATCGCCCCACTGAAAATCGCCTTTGCCGCCACGCGCGACCTGGCCCCCGTCTTCGCGGCTGGCGACAAACTTGGCTCCCGACCAGCGTTTCAATGCCGCAAGCCCGGCTGCGTGGTCGAAATGCGACTGCGTCAGCAGGAGATACTTCACATCTTCGACTTTGAATCCGAGCTTGCGGATGTTGTCGCGAATCTGCGGCGCCGTCTCAGCAAAGCCGCCATCGAGGAGGATGTGTCCCTTCGGGCTGGCGATCAGGAACGAAGTGATGTCGCTCGCTCCGACGTAATAGATGTTGCCGATAATCCGAAACGGTTCGACCGGTTGATTCCATTCACGCCACTCCGGCCGAGTTTGTGCTCCGGCCATGGAAACGAATAGGCAGACGACGGCGAAAACATACTTAACATTCATGCTTAGGTGGGGAGATATGCCGATGAGCCAACGCAGTCTAAGGGATCGTCGTCCGGGTGCAAAGAGAAAAATCGGCTGCGTCGAATAATCTTCGGGACGAACTCAGGAAACCCGAAGAGACTGGCGGACCAGTTCAATCAACTCCGGAGGTGGACAGGGCTTCGTACGGAACCGCACGCCGAGTCCTTCATACTCGTCCTCGGCTTCCGCCATTCCGCTGATAACGATGACCGGCACGTCCGGCTTAAGTTCGCGAAGCGCGCGGACGAAAACGGCGCCACTCGCTCCTGGCATGATGTGATCGGTGACGATGGTACCGATCCGCGAACCAGCCTCAGTCCGCAGGAAGGCAAGCGCACTTTCGGCGGTGGTAGCGACGTCGATCTCGATGCCGGCGTCGCGCAGCACGGCCTCACGAACCCGTAACTGGAGCGGGTCGTCGTCGATCAGGAGCACACGACTTTTCTGGCTGGTGGTCGTCTCGGACTTCACGTAAGACCAGGTCTCAGTAGCAAACGTCGTTTAAGCTGAACGGCGTAGAGAAGAAAGTTCCGTTTCTGCGCGCAACCAGTCTTCCATATCGAATCCGTGAGTACGTCCACGCTGCTCGAAGAGTTGATAGGCACGAACACGGATCTCTTCTTCGACGTTGCCATTGCCCTTTGTGAGCACAGGCCCTTCGGGAGCGGCAATGGACGCCGAAACCTTCTTGCTCCGAGTGGTCGAGGATGTTGTACGTGCACGCTTTGCTGTTGCCATTACGAATTACTCCTGGAAGATATGAATCAAGAACTCGACGCGGGAGCAAAGCTCCACGCGAGTCACTGTTGTTTCAAATATACCGCTTTTAAATGTGGATTTTGGGTGTATCGGCCAAAAAAATGCAGATACTACTGAGAAGAAAATCCTATGATGAATTTTCCCTCTCAGGCGAACTAAGGTAAGCGTCGTGGTACGTGTTAGTGAAAGTCGTGCGAAGACGTTTTCGCACTCGTCACTTGCAGCGGTGAGATACGGTCGGCCTTCACGGAAACCACGTTGTCCACGTTCTGCAACATCCCTTCTATCATCAAAAAACGCTCGCTCACCAGCAGTACCCGGTTCTTCTCAAACAGGTTCGGCGTGACGATCGCATTCGATATCCCCGTTTCATCTTCAAGGCTGAGGAACACGAATCCATGAGCCGTGCCGGGGCGCTGGCGGGCGATGACACAGCCTGCGGTTTTGACTCGAATTCCGTCGCCTATCTTCGGCAACTCGACTGCCGGAATCACTCCGAGCCGCTTCATTTCGTTCCGCTGATACGCCATCGGGTGCAGTCCCACGGTCAATCCGGTACCACGGAAGTCTGCGACCAGGCGCTCCTCGTGGGTCATCTGCTCCAGCGGAGAAGCCTGGTCGAATTCCTGAATGCCTTCCAACAGCGGGCCAGGGTTGCGCACAGCACGTTCAACCTGCCAAAGCGCATCGCGACGGTGGAGTTTGAGATTGCGATCGCCACTGGTTCCAATGGAGTTCAACGCACCGACGTCGGCCAGTTTCACCAGTTCATCTTTACGAAGCGATGGCACACGACGGGTGAGGTCGGCAATGGACCCGAACGGGCCGCGGGCACGCTCGGCGACGATGGCTTTGGCCGTCTCAGCGCGAAGCCCACGGACATAGTTGAGACCGATGCGGACGACGGATTCGTCATAGTGCTCAATCGTGCATTCGTATTCAGACTTCGTAATGTCGATGGGCTTGAGCTTCAGTCCGTGGCGCTGCGCGTCTTTCACGAGCGTGGATGGGTGGTAAAACCCCATCGGCTGATTATTGAGCATGGCTGCCGTAAACGCCGCGAGATAGTGGCACTTCAAGTAAGCACTTGCGTAAGCGATCAGGGCGAAGCTGGCGGCGTGAGACTCGGGAAAACCGTAGAGCGCGAACGAGGTAATGGACTGGATGATCTCGTCCTGTGTGACACCACTGATGCCATTGCGTGCCATGCCCGCGCGAAGTTCGACTTCAATGTCGCGCATGCGGGCCTCGGACCGTTTGAACCCGAAGGCGCGGCGCAACTCTTCCGCTTGCCCCCCAGTGAACCCGGCCGCCACCATGGCAATGCGAATCAACTGTTCCTGAAACAGCGGAACCCCGAGTGTGCGCTCAAGAATGGGCTCGAGCGATGGATGCGCATACTGCACCGGTTCCCTGCCCTGCCGTCGCTTGATATATGGGTTCACCATCTGGCCGACGATCGGGCCTGGGCGGATGAGCGCAACCTGCACGACGATATCGTAGAAGTTAACCGGATGCAGACGCGGCAGACATGACATCTGCGCGCGGCTTTCCACCTGGAACATGCCAACCGTGTCTGCCTTCTGTAAGACAGCAAACACTTCGGGATCATTCGCGGGAAGCTGCGCTAGATCCACGGTTTCGCCATAGTGCTGCGGGATAAGATCGAGACAGTCTTCCAGCACAGCCATCATGCCCAGGCCGAGCAGGTCCACTTTGATGATGCCCATATCCGCGCAATCTTCCTTGTCCCATTGCACGACGACTCGGCCGGGCATGCTTGCCGGCTCAAGCGGGACGACGGAATCGAGTTGTCCCTGGCAGATGACCATGCCTCCGGAATGCTGACCAAGGTGGCGCGGCAGATCCTGCACGGCAACGGCGAGTTCGAAAAACTTGCGTAGGCGCGGATGCCGAAGGTCGAAGCCGGCATCACGAAACTGCTGTTCAAGCGTGTCGCGCGGGCCCTTGTATTCCCACGTGCCGACAACCGCGGCAAGGCGTGCAAGCGTCTCGCTGTCGAAGCCCATCGTCTTGCCGATCTCGCGTGCGGCAAGACGTCCGCGATAGGTGATGACATTGGCCGTCATCGCTGCCCCGAGCTTTCCGTAACGCTGGTAGACATACTGGATGACGCGCTCGCGCTGGTCTCCGCTGGGAAGATCGAGATCGATGTCGGGCCACTCGCCACGTTCTTCGGAGAGGAAACGCTCGAACAGAAGATCCATCTTCACTGGATCGACAGCAGTGATCCCCAGTGCATAGCAGACAACACTGTTCGCAGCGGAACCGCGCCCCTGCACGAGAACTTCCTGCTCGCGGCAGAAGCGAATGATGTCCCAAACGATGATGAAATATCCGGCGAGATTGAGCTTTTCGATCAGCGCCAGTTCGCGATCAGCCTGACGGCGTGCGCGTTTGCGCAGGTCGAGCGAAGCATGCCCATATCGTTCCTGGATTCCTTTATCCGCGAGTTCGCGCAGGAACGAATTCATGGTGTGCCCTTCAGGAACCGGGTACTTTGGAAACTCGTAACCGAGATCGTTCAGCGTGAACTCAACGCGAGAGGAAAGCGCGATGGTGTTCTCGATCGCTTCGGGCAGATCGGCAAAGAGTTGTGCCATCTCCCGCGCCGATTTCAGGTGACGCTCGGAGTTATGGCAGAGCAGGCGTCCGGCTTCGTCGAGCGTGGTGTGATGGCGGATACAGGTGAGGACGTCCAGCACCTGGCGGCGTTCCGGCACTGCATAAGCGACTCCGTTGGTCGCCAGCAGCGGAAGATTCAGTTCTCGCGCGATAGCGATGGCTGCCTGGTTACGCGCTTCTTCCTCACGATCGAAGTGTCGCTGAAGTTCAACGTAAACATTCTCGTGTCCGAAGATTTCGACCAGGGCTTCGACGATGGTTTTTGCGGCGACATATCCATCCTGGCGGAGCGCGATTGCCAAAGGACCACGCTCATCTCCTGTGAGACAAATGAGCCCTCCGGAATAATGTCGAAGATCTTCGAGCGTGGCGGCCGTAACAGCAGGATCGCAATTCTTCGGGCCGCGAGCCTTCATCTTCGTGATAAGCCGGCAGAGATTCTGGTAACCAATGCGCTCGCGGACAATCAGCGGAATGTGTACGAGTTGCGGCGCGCGCACGGTGATCTCGGCCCCGATATGCGCTTTCATGCCGACCTTCTTGGCCGAGAGATGGAAGCGGGCTGCTCCGTAAACACCGTCGCGGTCGAGCATAGCCATGGAACCCATGCCGAGTTTGGCGGCGATATCCACCAGTTCCTCGGGAATGGAGCCCCCTTCGAGGAAGGTGAACGCGGAGCGCGCATGGAGTTCCACGTACATCAGTCGTACTCTCCCTCCACGAACCATGTGCCGGAGAGCAAGTCACGGTAAACGCGGTAGAGCAGGGCGTAAGAAGCAGTCATCGATGATGCCAACCGGCTGCTACCGTCCGCGGACTGACTTTTGATGGCGACATCCCACTCTTCGCGCTCCCATGGTTCCTTATTCCACCACTCGCCCGAGGTGCGCCATGGCCCGGCACACCAGACGACTTCTCCATACGCCGCTTTCGACAACGATTGCGGTCCGGCAATGGCGCGTGGCGGGCTTATGACAATGGGCTTTTGTTCCATCAACTGCACACTGATGGGTTGCGGCGGACGAAACCGTCGCAACGACGAAACTGGCCTGCTGGTTTCCGCCGCGGCATTCGATTGCTCGTAGCTCGGCGTGGGAGGCGCAAAGCGGTTCATGCGAAACGCATCTGGACGGTGTGTATCCAGGACTTCGGCGGATCCGACATTTCCCTGCCCGCCTGTAACTCCCGCAAGACGCGCCAGCGTGATCTCAAGCTTCTGCGGTTCCGGCGTAAGCGGCAGAAACAAGCCGCGTTGATCGAATTTCGGACGCACTGGCTCCGCTCGCAACCACAACTTGAGGACCGGCGCTCCCGGAGGATTCGCCTTCAAATCGAGCTGCAGCAATTTCAGAAACGTCTTCGCGTCGAGCATGGGCACCGGAAGCTTTATGGTGCGCTCCATGAAGGGCTCGCATCTCTTCTCCGTCGTGGGTATTCCCTCACGGTCAACCGTTACGTCGGGATCGAGTTGCAATCGCAGTTGCAGTTCGTGCGTCGCGAGCGCGCGCGACTGCAACCGCGCACAGAGTTGCTCGATCATTCGCGACAGGATGAACGCCAGCGGTTCCAGCAGGTCGACCGCATATTCGAGTTCAAAAACTTCCTCGAACTGCAATGGCGCTTCCGCCAGCACGATTTCGCGGGTAGTTGCGCCGCAGGCGAAGCGCTGCCATTGCAATCCGGCCTGTCCTAGGCGCTCCACGACGGCAACCTCCGGCAGCACGGCTAATCCACGCAGTGTCCGGACACCCCAGCGATCGAGTGTGTCGAGCATGGCGAGAGCGTTGTCGCGCGACTGTTTTGCCTGCTTGTTCTTCGGTATTGCTCTCCCATACTCCGGCGCGAGCAGAACTTCGAGCGGTAACGGACCAAGCCGTTCCGCCTCTTCGCCTTCAGGGATGACGGTGATGCCGGAGTATCCGCGTGCCGCATGAAGCGCGGCGTCAGCATTCGTTGCAGCGGCGACATGGACTTCGAGTCCGGCATCCGAGCACCGTCTTGCAAGATCACGTGCGATCTTCGCCGCGGTGCCGAAGAGTTGTTCGAGGCCGGAGATGTCGGCGATCACCGTATCCGGCGCGGTAGCTTCCACGCGCGGCGAAAACGACGACGCGCAATCCAGCAATGCTGCCTGCGCGGCAGTTTCACGGTCCAGCGAGCGTTGACGTATATGCCAGCGCTTGTGCTCACAACCAAGCCGCAGGCGCTCTTCGGCCTGCATCTGCGTCATACCGGACTCCACGCCGGCAGCACGCGCGCGGTCATTGATTGCAACCACAGTAACCATCGGCGGTGCACCCTGCACGACGGCAACCGCTTCATAACGCAGGTCAGGTTCCAGTCGCACCAGCGCTTCGGCGGGAAAATCCGGGATGTGTGCGCAAAGAAACATCTCGGCTATCCCATCTTCTTCCACGAGGTCTGCGTCTGAAGGTGCGCTGTCGCGGAACGTACCGGCTTTCGCTCCAGGCGCGTGCGGGCCAGATCCACGCCGACGTTAAGCCCGTCGAGAAGAGAAATATGCGGCAGCGATTTCTGAACGGACTCGACTTTCGGGTGTCCGCTTTGCCGCGCTTCCGCACTCAACTGCATCACCAGCGACGCGCAGGTCTTCGCGCACGAGTCGCGGGCAATCACCAGCAGGATGGTCGGCGTGTTCTCCACCACGCGTCGAAACCGGAACCACGAGGTCAGCGGGATACGTCGCGACTGGTCTGCCGTGATGTCGCCCAGGTCAATGACGATGAGCCCAAATCCGCCGCTTTGCAGCAGCAGGTCCGTTGCTTTCAGCGCCTGGTCAAGGCGATTCCAGCGCGCGCGACGCGCATCTGCAACATTCTGGAGGGCGGCCTTCAGATTTTTTTCGGGCGAAAACTTCGGCCTGGCCACTGCACGCCTCATGTTCCAGGCGGCACGCGGTTCGCCGTTGCCATTCAGCATCGCGTGACGCAGACGCGAATCGTAGTTCTCATGAATGGACCACGAGATATTCTTCGCCGGAGGCGCAACCTGCCTCATGGTGACCGCCTCCTTGCGCCCACGCGCTGCTTCAAAGCAACCGCCGGTAATCGCCTGGTGTACGCTTCGGGCGTTTTCATCCTGTGGCGTGCGGTTTGCGACCGGCAACGGCGCAGCGAACTTCTGCTTCGTTTCTGCCGCCGCGTGTTCCTCTTTCCCGCACCTTACCCAGAGCAATCGGCGCAGATCCACACCGGCGGCTTCAGCGGAAGCGGGATCAAAACTGTCGGTCACATCGATGAGCGCACAGACTTCCTGCCGGCGCGTGATCTCCGCCATCAGCGACATGGTGATGCTGGTCCGACCCGACGATGCGGCTCCGACAATTTCCGTGAGCCCGCCGCGTGGCACGCCTCCGGTGAGCGCATCGAGCGAAGCAATACCGAATGGCACCATGTCCGGTGCAGGACGCACCTCAAGCGCCGACGCCGGCTTCACGCCGGGGATGACAATGCCGTCTGCCCGCAGTCGGGCGCCCGGGGTTACGGCAGGTGAAAAAGGAGTGGCGAAAGCGGTAGCAACGGAACTCATGGTTATCCTCGGGGCAGGGGCGCGGAAAGGAAAACAGTTCCCTCTGCCGCCAAAGGACTACCTTGCGTGGCAGGCATACCGTCGGGCGGAACTGGTCAGAGGGTCGGGCTATTTTCGCTTTTTGTTCGCCTTTCAAATGGGATTCTGCGCCTGCCCGGGCGGGTTGTCAAGATGGGGAAAATACCTGATTTTTCGCTATCTTTTTGCGATTTCCTCCGTCTGATGCTGAACGCCTTACCGGAGGACACTCGTATGCCTCACCTTCGCCCTTTCGCCCTGCTGACCACCTTTGTGCTGCTTACCTTGGCCCTGACGGCCAACGCCGCCAACAAGAAGATCGCGTCGCAGGAAGGCTTCATCACTACGCCCGATGGCGCCAGACTTTATTTTCAAAAGCTCGGCTCCGGCAAACCCGAGGTCATCGTGCCGCTGCATCAGTTTCTGTACGACGACTTCAAGTCTCTCGGCGAGAAACGCACCATCGTCTTCTATGACGTGCGCGACCGCGGACGCTCCTCGCACGTAAAAGATCTTTCGACCATCACGTTGCAACAGGACGTGAAAGATCTGGAAACCGTCCGACAGCACTTCCAGTCGGACAAGGTCAGCCTCATCGGCTACTCGTATGTCGGCATGATGGTGATGGTGTACACGCTGGAGCACCCCGAGCGCGTCAATCGGGTCGTGCAACTGGGCCCAGTTGCTATGAAGTGGGACACGGAATTTCCTCCCGAAGACGATAACCGCAAAGATAATGACGTCGTCGACGGCAAGGCCTGGAATCAATTGCAGGAACTGAAGAAGACCGGCTGGGACAAGCAACATCCAAAAGACTTTTGCGAGAAAGAATTCGCGGTGTTGCGTGTGCGACTGGTGGGCGATCAGGCGAAGGCATCGCAATTGAAGTCCCAGTGCGACTTCGAGAACGAGTGGCCAACGTCGCTCGAACCTCACTTCGGTTCCCTTTTCGGGTCGATCAGAAAGCTGTCGATCTCGCGCGATGCGGTCGCGAAACTGCAGCAACCGGTGCTGACCGTCCACGGGCGTAAGGACCGGAATGCTCCTTATGGTGCGGGAAAAGAATGGGCGACGGTGCTCCCAAACGCACGCCTTGTGACGCTCCCGAATGCGGCACATCAGTCCTGGATTGACGAACCGCGCGTCGTCGAAATGGCCGATCGGTTCCTGTCTGGAGATTGGCCCGCCGAAGCGGTGAAGCCATCTTCCGTAGCAGCCAAAACCGCGGCAAATTGAGCAGAAGCGTGAGGCGGTTTTGCTATAATCGAAATGTCCTCACGCGAGTGGCGCTATCGTCTAGGGGTTAGGACGGAAGATTCTCAATCTTCAAACCCGGGTTCGATTCCCGGTAGCGCTACCAAACATTCCTTTTCTTCGATTCCCAAGGAACCATCAACGTAGGCCACTCCCTCAGGAGAAAGAACCTGCTGGGAACAGCCGAACACGGTAGGATTTTCGCGATCTTCCCGTGGGCGTTTAGGATTGCGGTGCAACCACGCTTTCGTTAACTGTCACGCTTGCTTGCAAACGCTTTCGGATTAGCGCACCAACGGCAAACGACGCAGACGCGTACAGAGGAAACATCACTCGCCATTGCGGTAGGGAGGCAGAGCAGCCACACTCCCAGTTGAAGAAAGTCTGCCAGACATCGCTCCAATCTGTCGGATGATAGCGATGAACATACACAAACGCTGCTACAACGGCCTGAGCGACTGGTAACAGAAGCACAAGTTGAGGCCGCCCTTCTTTCAGCCATCTGAAAGTGAAGTAGCCCAGTGCTCCAGCAACAGCGATCTGCAACGGGAAGTATGGTCTGTCGAGCAGAGCCGAGAATAAATCTTCTGCCACGGGGCTATGGGCTAGTCGGGAGTACAAAAAGAGCGGAGTCGAAAACAAAAGAGCAACTCCTGCGGTACCGAATACGCTAACGAACACGGCAATGATGTACTTTGAAACTGCGACGCCTCTCCTCGCCATGGCTGACAATGGCCGTGTCTCTAAAGACCTGACGTAATACAAGTAGAAGACTGCACCGCCGAAGAAAAGAAGAATTGCGATGCTCTCGTCCATTCAATGCTCCGCACCGCCGCAAAGTAACGAGGCAGTCTATCACACATTCAGCCAGAGAACGGCACGAAACCAGCACTTGGTCCAAAACTGGAAAATTCTAGGCGAGGGCCTAAAAACACAAAAACTTGTGCGCACCCTGCGCGATAAGCGTGAGAAAACATCCCCGCTCTGCGAGTACTTCGGGGTTAATTCGTCCTCTTTTGAGATAGTGAGTGGCAACGTTCGTTACCAACACTTAACGGTATAATCCGATTCCTGCTATGTCTGACATTACGCCGAAAACGAACATCATTGCGAGGGCCTGGAAAAGCATAAATAGTTCAATGAAAGCGATGGATAGCCTTGATGCGGTCGAAGTTGTCATGGCTATCGAGGAGACCTTCGACGTGACCATTCCAGATGGTGATGTCGAAGCAATGCAGACGCCCCGTTCCGTGTCTAATTGGCTGCTGCCCCGCGTTGAAGTTCACGCACCGAACAAGTCCGCCAGAAGATGTTTGCTCAAAATATCTATGCGCGACTCGCGACCCGATCTAGTGAAGGACGTCGGCGAACCGTGGAACCAGGAGCAGGTCATTGCCGTTCTTCGCAACATAATAGTCGAACAAACTGGGGCTAAGGACTTCACCGAAGACAGCACGTTCAAGGACGATATCTTTTCGTAACCGTGTTCCAAGATAGATTCCGGAAATCGCCTTGACCACAATCTCGACAGCTATCAACCTTCACTGTATCGTTCCGCATTCGTGGGGGCGCAGGATGTCTATTTCAAAGTCGCACTGGGCTTGGTCTTGCGCGACTGGATTTTCACTAACGACAGTTCTGAGTGTGTTTGCATTCCGAGCCTACCCAAATGCCAACATATTCCCGCACGCTTGGGAGGCAATGGCACCGGGGATTGCTATCGCGCAAATTCTGTAGCCGATGTTCGGATTCTCACAATCATCACACCTGCTCTGGGCTGTGATCTTTATCGCCAATAGCCTTGTCTACACGTTCCTGACCCTTTTGCTCGTAGAACTGATCATGTTATTCGTGCGCCGTTTCCGAAGCTCGACCGATTAGCTGTCGAAAAATCCCCTTCCCACAAGGAATCTCACGGTGAGGTAGTGAGCGGAAACGGCTGTTCCCGACAGTTATCTGCATCCCGAGCCGGAAGCTTGTCACCAACTGACAAAAATAGCTTCCTCGCGCTCGTAACTGTCAAGAACTGAGCCAACACTAATCCGCGTGGGAACTTGCTCCTCCTTTAGCTGCAATTTGCTGCACATCCGTCGCTCTCGCCATACGACAAACTACGTCGTTTATCTCTGATAACAAATGAATTTACATCTCCTTGGCCGGTTGGCAGCCAAGTTGCAAGTAGCTCTCTCACCCGCAGTAAGTCTGATTTGCAAACACCGTTTCAAAATTTCAGGAGAGTGGTTGCATGAAAATTCGTTTGGCAGTCCTTGTGGTACTGCTTGTGACATTTGCCGCCTCATCTGCCATGGCCGATGTTGTGGATTTCAATGGCATTCCGAACGGAACCGTTATCAACAATTACTACACCGGGGTGACATTCTCGTGTGTAGGCTGTGGATTGGACGGTACCGGACCGAACATTTACGCCCGTGGAGACGGCACGAGCAATGTGGTTTCGTTGTTCGGCACGGGTCTGCCCTTCTTTGATGCTCGCTGGGGAGGAATCAGGGCCACCTTTGACACGGCCCAGAGCGTAGTTGCCATTAACGCCCAGGCTGTGCTTCCGCCGGAATACCTCGGAACTCCGACAAATAAGCCCTGGCTTCAGGCATTCGATGCAAGCAACAACTTGCTCGGTACCGTCTATTACCCAATCAACTATGGCGATGCCGGTTTTGGCACTTTCCAAACGCTTACCTTCGATGCCGGAAGCAACGTGATCGCGTATGTTCAATTCTCCAGCCAGCATACGTCTGGGCCGGCTGTGTACGGTAATTTCGACGATTTGACTTTTAGGACTCAGGGGACCGTTCCAACGGTTCCGGAGCCTGCTGCGATCATTCTTTTCGGTACCGGTGCATCCGCACTGTTGCTGAGGAAACGTGCGCGCAAATAAGGACGTGGGGAATCTCGCAGAGGGTCGCGCAAAGCGACCCTTTTCGCTTGTTCAGAGTGTCACTTGAACCGAGTGCATTGGTGTGAGAGGAATGACGTCTGGGCCCGATGTTCTGATTCTCAATTTTTCGGAGCCGTCACAAGCGCTTCCTGTTGTCTGATGAGTTCTTCTCTTTTACTCGTAATGTCCTGCGCCAGATCGGTGGGGAATGGTCGAAGGGCGTTTTTCTTCGCTCGTATGGAATCGAAAACGTTCAGTGCCTGCCGTGCATGGATCTGAGCGCTCTGCAACTGCTCCTGTTTGTCTGACTGCATCTCAAGTACCGCATCTTCCAGCATCCCGAGAGCGGCGCCATATTCCGTTGCCAGTGGCGCGGCTTTGATCGCGCATTCACCGTAGCCTCTCACCTTGGGAATCACCGAAACCGCCGCTGCGGCAAACGCCATCACTCCGACCAGCGCCTGTGCCCACCATCCGGTTTTCGCCGCAATTGCTCCCCATGCACTCAACCCGGTAACAACGCTGATGAGGCTGGCGACGATCGTGTATCGGTCCGCCCGCACCTGCATCTTTTCCGCGTAAAGGTTGAGATGATTCGCCCAATACCCCGCGCTCACAATGCACTCGATCATTCGCCGTTGCGATATGTTCGCAGTCGCGGGCGTTGCTGCTGCATTTCCGCCGTTGGACATCGTTACCTCCTGGCTAAATCGAGCCCTGACACGGCGAATCATAGTCCGGAATAGACGGATGGAACGGAACCGCTGCAGTTATTCCGCGCGAAGATTTCCCGAATTGGCACCGGGCCGAATCCCATGCGACGTACGAAGCCTCGCGACGTTTCGTTGCCTGACCATTTGCGCGCATCATTCTGGCGATGCGTTCACGTCAATGAACTATCCTTCTCACCCGAACCGCAAACACAAGCAGTCCCCCTCCGAATATCACGAACGACGCTGGTTCCGGGATTCCAAAGTGGTCGAGATGGGCATCTATTTCAAACTGGTAAAACACGCCATTCTTTGTCTGTTGCCCGATAATAGCGAACCCATGCGTACTCAGACCGCTCTCGAAATAACTGAGCGCCGGCGGCATTAAAGGAAGGCTGTCATCCTTAAATACGGTGCCTCCGTCGTTATCGAGATAGAGTTCCAGCAAAAGATAATCCTGCTGGTCCGCCTGATTTCCGGCTTCTGCACTCGCGCTGTACCAGTCGTGCCCATTCGAGTCGTTCTCCACATAAATGGCCACCGTCGGTATGGCTAACATCATTCCGCCGATATTCACCATCATCCCGTAAGGTCCGCCGGATGAGACGTAAGTGCCCGTGTTGGGATCTGGATAGGGAAAGGTATCAGGTGACTGCGAGTCGAAAATGAAGTTGCCTGTAAGCTGCGTTCCGTTCTGTATCGCCGTTTCGAAAGGATTATCTGGACTGAACATCGTGTACCGAACCGTTCCCGAGAATGTGAACTTCACTGGAGCGGCATACATCTGTAGGTAACACGCAAACACGAACAGCAGTACGAGGAACTTTCTCATAGCATTCCCTCCGTTCAGTTAGGAAAGGGCGACTCCCTTGGGAGGGACGACGAGTTTGCAAGAAAGGGGAGTATCCCGGGCCGTACTACTGCATGAACAACCCGGGATCAACGCATCGCCTCTGGCCAGAAGAGATTCGCGATGTATTCCCAGGTTCGGTCGGCCTGCCAGTGTTTTGAACCGATGGCTGGATTCTGTTACCACGGCAGGGCGGGGTCAATGGGAATCTGAGGTCGGCTAGGCAGCCTAGTTCCAAATTGGTCTCATACGATCCCGTCCATTTAGGCGCTTGAGAACGATTTGTGTCTCGTTCACCGCTCGGACGGCACCGCCTACGCTGCCACGTTCTGTGAGGCGTACTGCGGGAAGCTTCTTTGCCAGACGGCCGCAACCAGCGCGAACTGCGGCGCTAGCCGCGCGAAGTTGTCCACCATCTCCTCGACATCGCGCCACTGATCGGGGGACATATCTTTCAAATGCTTCCGGTGGTCGCGCACTGGCAATCCTGCAACCAACCCAAGCGAACGCCGCGAGACCTCGTCTTTTGCACGCACGAATGTCGGTTGGCTCATCAATTTTTTGGAATCCATCCAGACTGAGGCGAGGTACCCCGGGTAAGGCGAGATCACCCGGAAGAGAGTCGATACATTTTTCATGCCGAAGGCTTTGCGGATGTCGTTGTAGATGAGCCATGTTCGGATGCCAGCTTCTCGTTCGTTCGGCACGTTCAGTGTCATCATGCGTGCGAGTGCCGAAGCCTGTTTCCCCGCGGAGACTCTTCCACTTTGGCCGCCGGAATATCCACGCTGCATCAGCCGGGAAAAAAGGACGAGCTTCGGGATGGACCGCAGAAACACGCTCAGGATTCCGCCTAGTTGTTCAATGTCCCCAATGGAAAACTTCTGCGCTGCCAGAAGCCGAGCCTGAGAGGAAAAATGCCATCCATCGCTCACTGCAAGCGAGCGCACGAACTCCTCGAGTGCGCGAGATGCCGTCTGGAACTCTTTCGATCGTGCCACCGGCCCTAGGTCATCCCACATTGTCTTCAGGTACGCGGGACATCCGGCGGCTAGTTTGAAGGTGCTGGGAACCCAGGGAACGTCGAAACTTGCTCGGATATCGCCGTAAACGCGCTGGAGGTCGGAGGAAACTTCCGTTTCTTCATACATCCGGGTAAGGGGCATCGCAGAGCTCTCAACAACTATGACGTCCAGAGACGCTGGCCGGTTGTGCGCAATACTCTGCACACCCTGCGAACAAAAACCCCGAGCACACGCACGTGTACTCGGGGTTCAATCTTCCAGCCAGAGCTGCTGCCGTTAGGCTTTCGCTGCGGTCTGGCGGGTATCCAGTTCCTTCAGGCGGGCAGCCTTGCCACGCAGTCCGCGCAGATAGTACAGCTTCGCGCGGCGAACCTTCGCCTGGCGGGTGACTTCAATCTTGTCGATGACGCGGGTGTTCATCGGGAAGATACGCTCCACGCCGTGTCCGAAGCTCATCTTGCGGACCGTGAAGCTGGCCTGCGCGCCCGACGTCTTCTTGATCACAACGCCTTCGAACGCCTGCAGACGTTCCTTGTCGCCTTCCTTGATCTTGACCTGTACGCGTACGGTGTCGCCCGGCTTGAAGTTCGGCAGATCGGTGCGCTGCGCCTTGGCGATGAGTCGCTGAAGAATGGGTGATGTAGACATTTTTCTTTTCCTTTACCTTCTGCGCCGTGCGCAGGATCTTTTACTTCTGAACTTGTTCTCGGGTGCCCCATCCTTCGCGCAGCGAAGGGTGGGATCACACCGTCTCTAATTCCCGCCGAAGCTCATCCAGCAGCTTCCGGTCTTCCTTACTCAATTCCGATTCGTCCAGCAACTCTGGACGGTTCCGCAGGGTTTTTGCCAGCGCCTCTTTGCGCCGCCACCGGCGAATCTCATCGTGGTTGCCGTTCAGCAGCGCCTCCGGCACACTCATGCCGCGGTAATCCGCCGGACGCGTGTAATGCGGATAATCCAGCAATCCACCTGACCCGCAGGTCGAATCCGGCTCGCCGTCGAGCACATGCTCGTCTGCCGTGAACGACTCCTGCTTCGCCGACGCCACATTCCCGAGCGCACCCGGGATGAGCCTCGTAACCGTGTCCACGATCAGCGCCGCTCCGAGTTCGCCGCCGCTCAGCACGAAATCGCCGACCGAAACTTCGCGATCAGCAATGTGCTGGGCCACGCGCTCGTCCACCCCTTCGTACCGGCCGCAGATCACCGTTACCCGCTCCAGCCTCACCAACTCAGACGCCATCCTCTGATCGAACCGGCGTCCGCCGGGCGAAAGCAGGATTACCGACTCGCGGTTCGTATCCCGCTGCGCTTTCGACGTAACCCGCAGAAACTCAACACAATCAAAGATCGGTTCCGGCTTCAGCACCATGCCTTCGCCGCCGCCAAATGGGCGGTCATCCACCGTTCTGTGCTTGTCTTTGGTAAAGACCCGCAGATCGTGGATGTTGATCTCGACCAGTCCGGCCTCTTTCGCCCGCCGGATAATGCCGAAATCGAATGGGCCACGAAAGAAGTCGGGAAAAATCGTGATGATCTCGAACTTCATTCGTTGCCTTGCCTCTGCTTCTCATCCGAGGAAAGCGGAGCATTAATCTCCAGCATCCCTTCGGGCAGATGCAACTGAATCTTCTTTGCTGCTGTGTCCACCAGCTTCGTGTACTGCTCGGCCAACGGAATCATGTGCTCCGTTTGGCCCTGGCGAACCAGCAACACCGGCGCCTCTCCAGCGCCAAACTCCACGTCGGCCACCGTGCCGACCTCGCGTGCCTGGTCAAAAACCACACAGCCGATCAGGTCGCTCACATACCAACCTTCTTCGAGCTTTGTCCGCTCCGTGGCTGGTACCTGGATCTCGCACTTCAGCAGCGTTTCCGCATCGCTGATCGAATCAATCCCGGCAAACTTCAGGACCATGTAGTCCTTATGTGGCCAGAAGTCCTCGACCTGCAACTCGCGCCGCTGGTCTTTCTGATCCAACGCAAAAACCCTGCGACGATCCTCGAACCGCTCGGGAAAGTCGCTGAACATCTCGACGGCCACTTCGCCGCGCCGGCCCTGCGTCTTCACGACGCGCGCGATGGTGACGAAATCGTTATTCGACAATGTCGAGCACGTAGCGCTTGTTCTGCACTTCGCCGATGGCGTCAAGCACACTGCGCAATGCCTTGGCGGTGCGTCCGGACTTGCCGATCACCTTACCCATCGCCTCTTCCGGAACGGTGAGTTCGAAGACGACTTCGCCTTCTTCATCGAACTGCTCGACCTCCACACCTTCGCTGCTGCCCACCAGGGCGGTAGCGAGGTCGGTCACGAGTGTCTTCACCTGCTCGTCAGTGACTTGGGGCATTCGTTCCCTCGAAAGTTATCGGTGCCCCATGTCTGCCTTCTTTGGGCAAACGTGGGACTACAACTATGCTGCGGTTGTAGCCGCGGGCAGCTTCGAAACCAACACGCGAACGCGATCGGACATCTGCGCGCCCTTGCCCACCCAGTAATCCACACGTTCCCGCTTGATGTTCACAGTCGCGGGGTTCGTGCGCGGATTGTACTGGCCAACGACCTCAACAGAACGGCCATTGCGGGCACGGTCTTTCTCGATCACGACGACACGGTAATACGGTTGCTTGCGCGCTCCAACGCGCGCTAAACGAATCATCAGCACGTTAACTGATTCCTTTTGTTGAATTTCCGGATTAGACCGATTGGAACGACCGATCAGGACAAACCGGCAACACCAGCCTGCCAGCCCTCAAGACACACTGGGAGCAGGGGTGCAAACCGTTATTATTACGTAAGTTGCCCCGTTTGGGCAAGCTGAACGTACCCAACCCACCGCTTACGGCATCTTCGTCAGATAAGCCCCGCAGTTCTCAAACGCATTCAGCAAATGCGTTATGCCGAACAACTGCTTCACCGGCCTGCTTAGATTGTAGAGTTGCAGGCGGCATCCAGCTGACCTCGACGAGACCAGAACCTGAACCAGCGCTCCCAACCCTGAGCTATCCAGGTGCGTTACATCACAGAGGTCCAGCACGATCCTTTGATCGGGCCGAAACATCATTTTTACGTCGGCAAGAAACCCGGATGTCGCCCCTGCCACAAGTCGGCCCTTGCACATCACGAGCAAGCCGTTCTCAATGCTCTCCGTTCGATAGCTGAAGTCCCGCCCTGCCTGTGTTCCTGCTTGTAATGCCATCGCTCACCCCCATCGATGTATGCAGTATTGGTCTTACCGGGGGTGAATATGAACTTCGGAACTTAGGCACGACCCCTGATTTTTGCGGCCCACCACCGCAATCCCACAAACAGGAAGCGCCAGTCGTGGAAGAATTCTGGCAACTTTCGCTCGAATGCATGGCCGATGAACTGGAGCACCCATCCCACAACAAACAGCGCTAGCGCCCACTTCCACAGTGGACGATGCCAAAAGCCCCCAACCCCCAACAGCAGAGACACCACAATCGTCGGGATCCCGAACGTGTGGCACATGCGATTTACCGGATGCTGATGGCTCGAGGCGTACTGCGCAATCCACTGCTCACTGGTCTTCCCACCCAACATGGCGCAAGATCATACAGCGGAAATGACCGGTTGACGAGAGGGGTAAAATAAAGCCTGAAGTTTCGCCGCCGATGGTGAAGACATCGACGGCGGTGCTGCTACTTCCGAAGAAGCAATAGCACGATGGCTGCTAACGCCACCAGACTCACAGCGGTCGCCAGTACGAATCGATCGTCGATCCGAATGGCAAACCGGAGTCTAGAACGCTGCATACGCATCACCTCCCTTCGATGGGCATATAGGAACGCCCCGGTTGCGCCCGGGGCGTTTTCGTTTGGTGGATTCCCGCCACCAAAGAACTGTCTCCCGGCGCCCGCCACACTTCGAATGAAGGCCTTGCGATACTAAATACCACCCGTCAGCGCCGTATGTGATATGCCGCACTGGATCTGGCATTTCGACGATCAGCTTTCCCCAATCCATCCTCCCGCCGGACACCTCCAACTTCGTCAGCAAGCGACATCATCGAAAGTCTTGTGCTCGTTCCCTGCTCTGGTGAAATAATCCCGTCATGGCAAACACAAACGCCGGCTCTCCGTTGGTCGGTATCATCATGGGATCGAAGAGCGATCTGGACATGCTCACTCCCGCCTCCGAAATCCTGAAAGAATTGGGCGTGCCTCACGAGATGAAGATCGTCTCTGCCCACCGCACTCCTGACCGGATGATCGAATACGCCGAGACTGCCGAATCGCGGGGTCTCGAAGTCATCATCGCTGGCGCGGGCGGCGCGGCTCATCTGCCGGGCATGGTGGCGGCAAAAACCACCCTGCCCGTTCTGGGAGTGCCCGTCCCCGCCACGATGTTGCAGGGCATCGACTCCCTTCTCTCCATCGTGCAGATGCCCAAGGGTGTACCCGTCGGCACACTCGCCATCGGCAAGCCTGGTGCTGCCAACGCCGGATTGTTCGCCATCTCCATACTCGCCAACAAGCGTCCTGAACTGCGCGAGAAGCTGAAGGCCTGGCGCAATGCGCGTCGTGAAGAAGTCCTCAAACAGGAGTTGCCGTAGTGGCTGCTATTCTTCCCGGCTCCACCATTGGATTTTTCGGCGGAGGCCAACTCGGCCGCATGACCGCCATGGTTGCGCGCTCGTTCGGCTATCGCATCCAGGTCATCGATCCCGATCGCGACTGTCCCGCCGGATACATCGCCGATCACTCCATCGCCGCCAGTTTCAGCGACGTCGAAGCTGCCGTCACCATGGCCAAGCACTGCGATGTGCTGACACTCGAAATCGAGAAGATCGGTCTCGACGCATTGAATGCCGCGGCCCACTTCGCGCCGGTACGCCCTTCAGCGCGAGTGCTTGAAATTATCCAGGACCGTGCCAAGCAGAAAGATTGGCTCGCGAAGCACGGCTTTCCTATCGGTGACTACCGCAAAGCTGCTTCGGTTCAGGAACTCGCCGAAGCCATCGAGCAAGTCGGACCCCGCGTGTTCGCCAAGGCTGCTTTTGGTGGGTACGACGGCCGGGGCCAGTTCGAGATCACTTCACCCACCCAAGCCGCGGAAGCCTGGGATGCGCTCCACGCACCCTTGGTCGTCGCCGAGAAAACTCTCGACCTCGAGTGCGAAGTCTCCATGATGGTCGCCCGCCGTCCGTCCGGACAGACCATGGTCTTTCCTCCGGCGATGAACTACCACGAGCAGCGCATCCTCGCGTGGTCCGTAACGCCTGCCCCGGTTTCCGAACGCATCACCAAAGACGCTTCTGAAATTGCCAACGAGATCGCCCGCAAAATCGAGATCGAAGGCCTGCTCGCCATCGAAATGTTCGTCACCACGGACGGCCGCCTGCTCGTCAACGAACTCGCTCCTCGACCGCACAACAGCTTTCATGCCACCCAGCGTGCGTGCGTCACCAGCCAGTTCGAGCAACTGATGCGCGCCGTCTGCGATCTGCCGCTGGGCTCAGTGGAATTGCTTCGTCCTGCTGCTATCGCAAATTTGCTCGGCGACCTCTGGCTCGAAGGAAGTCATCCGGATTTCGAATCTGCCCTGGCGATCCCCGGCGTTCGTCTGCACCTTTACGAGAAACACACGCCGCGCCCGGGAAGAAAGATGGGACACCTCAGCGCGATCGGTGACACCGTCGAAGAGGCACTCGACCGCGTGAAGCACGCCTACCACTGTCTCGAAAAGTGTTGAAGTCGTTCGTCAGGCGAGCGACTTCAGTACCAACTCTCCGAACAGCGTGTTCGCCCAGGCGAACCATGGGCGCGTGAATTTTGCGGGATCGTCCTTATCGAACGACTCGTGCATAAATCCGGTCCCAGCGTGTGTGCGCTGAAGCGTGCTGAGGCACATACTCATTTCCGCTTTGTCATTCGCCGTCAGGCCGCGAACAATAATCGAGAGCGGCCAAACCATGTTCATTCCGATGTGCGGCCCCCCGATTCCTTCCGCAGCTTTTCCCTTGAAGAAGTACGGATTATCTTCGCTGAGCACGAACGTCCGCGTATTGCGATACACCGGATCATCGTTGTTCGCAGCGCCCAGGTACGGAAGCGCCAGCAGGCTCGGCACGTTGGCGTCATCCATGAATAGCTGATTCCCGAAGCCATCCACCTCATACGCATAGATCTGGCCGTACTTCGGATGCTGTGCAACTCCGAACTTCATCACCGCCGCATGAACCTGATCGGAAAGACCAAGCGCGTTCTTCGCCAGTTCATCATCGTGGACACGCTGCGCGAGATCATGCAATTGCCGCAGCGATACCACCGCAAACAGGTTCGACGGAATGAGGAACGGATAAATGCAGGCATCGTCACTCGGACGAAAACCGCTCGCGATAAGTCCGCATGGCCGGACAGGATTGCCGAAGCCGTTCAGGTTGAGCGTATCGTTCGGCGTTGTAGTCTTGCGACGGAAGGAATAAGGTCCGCGTCCATCAAATCGCTGCTGTTCGCGGAAGGTCTTCAGGACCAGCCTCATCGCCTCTTTCCAACGGGCGTCGAAGGGCGACACGTCATTCGTGACTCGCGCGTATTCGTGTGCCAGCCGAATCGGGTAGCAGAGCGAGTCGATCTCCCACTTGCGCTCGTGCAATTCCGGCTTCATCGCCGTGAGGTCGTCTTTCCATTCACCGCCCTCAGATCCGAAATTGAATGCGTTTGCATAGGGGTCGATAAGAATGGACCGCGTCTGGCGGTTGATAACCCCCGCCACTAGGTCGCGCAGCTTTGCATCCTCTTTCGCCAGCGGCAAGTAGGGCCAGACCTGTGCGCTGGAATCGCGCAGCCACATTGCAGGGATATCGCCGGTGATGACGAATGCATCCGGGCGTCCGTCAAGCGTCTGGTAGCGGACTGTCGTATCGAGCGTATTCGGGAAGCAGTTCCCGAACAGCCACGCAAGTTCGGTATCACCGAGTCTCTTCCTCACTTCGGCGATCTTCGCCTCAACCGCTTCGCTCACGAACTTGCGTTGATGTGCGGGAGGTCGCTTCGAAACAAAGCTCTCGGCGAACAGATTCGAATGGTTGAAGATGGCGATGGAAGCGGCTGTCCCAACAGTTAGCTTGATGGCTTCGCGACGGTGCATGGTCACGAATTGTACCGCTGATGTTTGCCCCTCGCCGTGGCGCCCGAATTATCACCTGCGCGCGTGACTGTTCTCCTTGCAGTGAACCGCTCCCGGGCCTAGCGTCGCTCGCAACTCAGAGAGCGGAGGTACCGCCATGCCCTCTTCCGACTGCAAACGTCGCGACTTCCTCAAAACCCTGATCGCATCCGCCGCGTTCGTCGGACTCGACTGGGATTCTCTTCCCTTCGCCGACGCTTCCACGCTTCCCGAGAATCAATATGACGCCGTCATCATCGGCTCCGGTCTCGGCGGCCTGAGTTGCGCGGCTGCCTTCGCGCGCCAGGGCTTTAAGCCTCTCGTACTCGAACAGCACGACCGCCCTGGCGGATATGCGACAAGCTTCCAGCGGCCCGGCGGCTTCGAGTTCGACGTCTCTCTGCACTCCACCACCGTCGGCGACCGCAACGGAGTTTTCAATCTGATTCCCGGCTTCCCCGAAATCACCGACGTGGAATTTGTTCCGCACCCGACTCTCTTCCGCGCCATCTTTCCGCAACACGATTTCACCGTCGCCAATCGCAACATCAACTCCTTCGTCGATCAGCTCACGAAGGCATTCCCCGCCGAAAAGGACTCGATCAAGACGCTGTTCGACGACATGGCAGGCCTCGCGAACGATTTCGGCAAGTTGTTTCAAGCGCGTGGCAACGTCGACTTCAGTCGCTTCCCCATCGACTTCCCGCACCTCTATAAGTATTCCGGCAGCACCTGGGCACAGATCGTCGACCCCATCATCAAAGATCCGAAGCTCAAGGGCATCATCTCCGCGCAGTGGGGATATTACGGACTGCCACCCTCCAAGCTTGCTAGCACGTATTACGCCGGACCGCTTTACTCGTACCTGACCTCCGGCGGCTTTTACCCGCGTGGACGCTCGCAGACCATCAGCAACGCTTTCGTGAAATTTATCGAGTCGCGTGGCGGCAAAGTAATGTTGAACAGCCAGGTCGAGAAGATCCTTGTGAAAGACGGCAAGGCCTATGGCGTTGCGACCGCCGACAAGACCGAATACCTCGGCAAAGTCGTGGTCTCGAATGCCAGTGGCTATTCCACCTTCCACACCATGCTCGATCCGAAACAGCTTCCGGCGGACTACCTGACCAAGCTCGATAGCTACAGCGTCAGCCTCTCCTGCTTCCAGGTCTTTCTCGGGTTGAAGAAAGACCTCGTCCGCGAAGTCGGTATCAAGGACGCCGAAATCTTCTACAACACCAGCTACGATCCCGAAGCCGACTACAAAGCAGCCCTGAACTGCGACACCACCAATCCCGGATTCGGCCTCTCGCTCTACGACAACCTGTTCGAAGGCTACTCACCGAAAGGGAAGAACACCGTCAATATCCTCACGCTCCAGGGATACGAGCACTGGAAACCCTTCGAGGCCGATTACTGGAAGGGCAACAAGACCGCTTACAACAAGGAGAAGTACCGTATTGCCGAAATTCTCATCAAGCAGGCTGAGAAGGTACTGCCGGGGCTCGGTAAGGCTATCGAGGTGAAGGAAATCGGCACGCCGCTCACCAACATTCGGTACACCGGAAATTACCGAGGAGCCATTTACGGCTTCGACCAGACGCTCGACAATTCCAACCCGCGTCGGATCGGCCACACCACTCCTATCAAGAACCTCTATCTTGCGGGCGCGTGGACCAAACCGGGACACGGCTACGGAGCTGTGATTCCGAGCGGACTCGAATGCTTCGGGGAAATCATGAAGAACTGGGCCTGAACTGCCTGCATCTCACCTTTTGGCGGGATCGTGCCCGGTTCGCACGGTCCCGCGATTCCCGCTGCTCCCGATATAATTGAACTGTGTTTGACAATTTAACCGAGAAACTTCAACGAACATTCAAGAACCTGCGCGGACAGGGCAAGCTCACCGAAGAGAATATCGGCGAAGCCCTGCGCGAAATCCGTTTGGCCCTGCTCGAAGCCGACGTCAACGTCAAGGTCGTCAAAGACCTTACGGATCACATCCGCGAAAAAGCCCTCGGCACTGAGGTGATGACCGCCCTCTCGCCCGGCGAGCAACTCGTAAAGGTCGTCCGCGACGAACTCGCCGGCCTGCTCGGGCGCGACACCGCAAAATTCAAGTTCTCGTCCCAACCGCCCACGGTCGTTCTTATGGCTGGACTGCAAGGTTCCGGTAAGACCACCACCTCCGGCAAGCTCGCGAACTGGCTGAAGAAGGGCGGACACCGCCCCATGCTCGTGTCGGTCGACGTATACCGTCCCGCCGCCCGCGACCAGTTGAAAGTTGTCGCCGACGCCATCAAGGCTCCCATTTATGTTGGCAAGCTGGAGAAGGCGGACACTGAAAACGTCGTTCGCCTGGCAAAAGAAGCTCGTCGCGAAGCCGCCACCTTCGGCTGCGACGTGCTCATCGTCGACACCGCTGGCCGTCTCCACATCGACGAACAGTTGATGGAAGAAATGCAGGCGCTCAAGGCTCAGCTCAACCCGAGCGAGATCCTCTTCGTCGCCGACTCCATGACCGGTCAGGACGCCGTCAAGTCAGCCGACGAATTCCACAAGCGCCTCACGCTTACCGGCGTCGTCCTCACCAAGATGGACGGTGACGCACGCGGCGGCGCGGCGCTCTCCATTCGCAGCGTGACCGGCCAGCCAATCAAGTTCATCGGCATCGGCGAAAAGTACGACGCGCTCGAGCCGTTCCACCCCGATCGCATCGTCGGACGCATCCTCGGTATGGGCGACATCATGTCGCTGATCGAAAAGGCCGAGCAGAACATCGATAAGAAGAAAGCCGAAGACTTCGCCAAGAAGGCTCTCGGCGGCGACGGCTTCTCCCTCGAAGACTTCCGCGATCAACTCCGGCAGGTTCGAAAGATGGGCTCGTTCTCCAGCTTGCTCGGAATGTTGCCGAAAGTCGGGCCGCTTGCCGGACTTCAGGCCGCAGCCGACAACTTCGACGAGAAGGAACTCGTGCGCGTGGAAGCCATCATCAACTCGATGACGAAGTACGAGCGGGATCACCACGACGTCATCAACGGCCAACGCCGCAAGCGCATCGCGCGCGGATCAGGCACCACGATTCAGGACGTTAACAACCTGCTTCGCCAGTATGCCCAGATGCGCAAGATGTTCAAGGACATGGGCAAGGCAAGCTTCTCGCGCAAGCTCGCCGGCATGAGAATGCCGAGCGGCTTCGGAAGATAACCCAGCCCAGAATGCAGGAAAGGCGCGGAGTGATCCGCGCCTTTTGTGTTTCTAGCTCGCCTTCTTCATCGGCGAATCCAGTTGGGTCTGCGGATATGCCGACCACTGATTCTCGCCCTTCGGAACTTTGCTCTTAATTTCCTCGCTTCGCATTTTGCTCAGCTTCTCGTCCATCTTCTGGATGTCTTTCTCAGAGGCCGGATCGGTCTGCGGAAAGTCCACCAGACCTCCGGTTTTTACAACTGCCTCCCGAGGATTGCCGACGTACTCCCACTTGCCTCCGTCTGCCCACGGTCCCGAGCCTTCATTCCATGGCCCGCGCGCGCTCGCGCCATCCGACATATTGAAGTATGCGTGCGTGAACCGCGGATCGCCCTGCAGAATTCCCGGCGGGAAGTTTGGCTGAATCGTATCCAGCGCCGCTTGAAACATCTGAAAGTGCGAGATCTCGCGCGTCATCAGGAATCGCAGTGATTCGAGCACAAGCGGATCATCCGTGAACTGCATCAGGTACTCGTAAACGATCTTCGCTCGCGATTCCGCTGCGATGTTCGACCGCAGGTCCACCGTCAGATCTCCGTTCGCGTTTACGTAATTTCCGTTCCAGGGAATTCCGGCGGCATTCGTTACCGTCGGCCCGCCGCCACTCAGGACCAGAAATTCGGGATTCGTCGCCGCTTCGTGGATCATCTCCGCGCGTTCGGTCATGGACTTCGTCACATTCTTCATGACCTTCTGCTCAGTAGCGTCTTTCAACTCCGCATTCGCGCTGCCCATCAGCATCGTGATCGTCGCACCCACGATCTCCAGGTGACTGAACTCTTCCGTCGCAATATCCATGAGCATGTCGTACTTCTCCGGATACGCCTGTCGGCAACCGAATGCCTGTGTGAAGTACTGCATGGCTGCTTTCAGTTCACCGTTACCTCCTCCGAACTGCTCCAGAAGCAACTTCGCGAACCGTGGGTCGGGTCCGGAAACACGTGCATTGAACTGCAATTCTTTAACATGATGAAACATAGGACTCCTCTATAGGCTTGGGGTTGGAAAGATTAAGGTCAGCAGACCTCAGCGGTTGCGAAGGGTTTTGAGGTTCCGATGATTCTCGGTGGAGTCGGGTTGACTTGTCAGCCCGCGAATGTCGGCAACTGCTATGATTCGTGCAGGGGATGGCCGATGAAGTGGCGTGGTGTTTCTGAATCAGAACCGGAACCGTTGAAAGCAACGTTGCGCGACGAACTGGATGAACGTCGCACTCTCATGCGCCGCTTTGTTCCCGCCGCAACTCAGGCGGTCAACGATCGCGCCACTGAAGAGTTCCGCCATGCCGCTCTCGCGCAACGCGCTCTCAAAATCGGCGACAAAGCTCCGACATTCACTCTGTCTGACGCACGCGGCAAGACCGTCAAATCCGCCGATCTACTATCGCAAGGGCCGCTCATCGTTACCTTCATCCGTGGGCGCTGGTGTCCCTTCTGTTGCGCCACTCTCGAAGCCTGGCAGGGAGCGCTGCCACAGGTGAAAGCTGCAGGCTCAAACATCGTTGCCGTTACGCCCATGTCCGTCCCGCAATGCGACTTCATGCGCGACCAGCACAAGATCGCCTTCCCCATCCTCAGCGATCCCGGTAACAAAGTCGCTTCACAATTTGGGATTGCGTATCAGGTTCCCGATTACCAGCAGCAGTTGTTCGCCACCGTGTTCATCAACCTGCCGCACATCAACGGAGACGATTCCTGGTCGCTCCCGCTGCCTGCCACCTTCGCCATCGCTCCGGACGGCACCATCCGCTACTCCTGGGCAAACGAGGACTACACCCTCCGCGCGGAACCGGCAGAAGTTCTCGCCAGCCTTAAGTAGCTTCCGGCTTCCGGATTCTCGTCGAGAGCACCAGTAATCCCGCCACAAACATGCAGACCGCCAGCATCGCATACGCGGGCTTGAAAGTATGCGAGTTCTGCGTGATGTACCCCATCAACGCCGGACCGAAGAACCCGCCCAGCATTCCAATCGAGTTGATGAACCCTGTCGCCGACGCTCCCGCCGCCTCGCCCAGTATCGTGCTCGGAATCGCCCAGAATGTCGGCAGGATCGCCTGGTAACTTGCGGTGAGCAGCACCAGCACGGTCATCATCGCAACCGTACTCAACTCCGCCGTGTACATCACCGACAGCCACACACCCGCGAGCATCAGCGGAATTGCCGTATGCCACAACCTTTCATTTGTCTTGTCCGAGTGCCACCCGTTGATCTGCATTACCACCGTCGAAACCGCATACGGAATCGCCGACAACAGCATCACGTTAAGGTTCGATTCGCCGGACACACCCTTCACAATCGTCGGCAGCCACACGCCAATCCCGTACACCAGCATTCCGAACAGGAAGTAAACAGCCGTCAACGTCAGCACTTCGCGCTGGTAGAAGACTTCAAACACGCCATACTTGCGGACCTTCAACTTGGCTTGCTTCTCGTGCTCCAGTTGATTGACCAGCCATTCGCGTTCTTCCGTCTTCAGCCACTTCGCCTCATGCGGCCAGTCGGTCAAATAGAACAGCGTGACGATTCCGAAGATCACCGCCGGAATTCCTTCCAGGATGAACAACCAATGCCATCCTTCGAGACCAAACCAGCGCACCCCCAGCAACCACCCCGCGAGCGGCGCGCCCAGCACGGACGAAACCGGAATCGCCGCCATGAAATATGCAGCCGCTTTCGCCCGATCTTCATTCGGAAACCAGTGCGTCAGGTACACCACGATGCCTGGGAAGAAACCCGCTTCGGCGAAACCCAACAGGAACCGCACTACGTAGAACTGCGTCGGCGTTCGCACGAACGCCGTCATCATCGTCACCAGTCCCCACAGCACCATGATGGCGCAGATCAGTTTGCGCGCGCTCGACTTCTCGACAATCAGGGCTCCAGGAATATTCAGCGCGAAATAGCCAATGAAGAAAATGCCTGAGCCGATCCCCAGCACTTCCTTATCGAAAGGCATCTCCAGCGCCGCCGCCGACACGTTCATCCGATCGATGAAGTTAATGATGTACAGCAGGAACACATACGGAAGTATGCGAAAGAAAATCCGCCTGCGCGTGCGATGCGAAACCTCTGCCATGTGGGAAGCCGGAACAACTGTATTCATGGGTGCACTTCGAATCTGCGCAACGCAGCCGCAGAAAGATGCACGACAGTATATACAGGTTTTGTTTGAGTCTCGTACGAATTTGTCTTAATTCGCCCGCGCCGCATGCACTCGCTTCTTTGGAAACTAAGAAGCCCGGCTCGCGACCGGGCTTCTCGTTTACAGCCTTAGCGTTACTTCGTCGCGTGCGGCTTGATGATGTCCGTCAAGACGTCCGGCTTTTCATTCCTCTGCAGCAGCGGATACTTCTCACCTTCGTGATAATCCAGCTTGTATGTCTTGAAGAATTCCGCATTCTGGATCAGCAACTCGATTGGCTGCTGAGTTCCTTTCGCCTCGCGAATCGCCGTGCGAAGAATGTGTGGAGAAAACTTCCTTCCATTCACCGCAATCAATTTCATCCCCGGCATGATCCCCGCCTGCGCCGCCGGTTTCGTAAACCACGAGTCTGAAATCGTGCCATCTTCCTTGATTTGGAGCCCAATCGAGAAGCTCACGTCCGTGTACTGCTGGATGTCTTCTTTCGTCCGCAGCGCTGCGGGAATCTGGTCTGTATAGATCAACCGCCACCCGCCGCCTTCGATTCCTCCCAAAGGCGCGCGTGGCGAAGTCGAGGTCAGTCGGTCGTTAAGGAACTTCTTCCAGTCATACGGCGCCACCTGATTCAGCGTGTTCACCACATCGTCAAACGTATACGGCTTGGCTGCCGGAATCTGGTTGGCTCCCAGCGAGGGTGCTCCGAAGAACAAATGAGCGAAGTCATCCATCGACTTTTGCCCCTTCGTCAACTGCCGGATCGTGACATCCGCTTCCAGCCAGATGAGGTTTCCTTCTTCGTAATAATCCACGGTGCGTCGCCAGTCAGTCCACGAACGCGGCGCGTAGTTCAGGGTTTGCACGCTCACCGCTGTATCCACCAAGGGACGCCATGTCCTGCCTGACCGGTTATCCAGTTCCGCCGCCATAAGCGCCAGGTTCTCGCGGTACCGATCCGGAGTCCACAAGCCGGTTCTCGGCATAAGGATCTCGCCGAAGTAATCGGTCATGCCCTCGTAAACCCAGAGCAGTTCTCCTTTCATGGGCTGCTCATAATCCGGCGTATTCAATCCCGCCGGACGCCGGTACTTCCCGTTCCACGAGTGCACGTACTCGTGCGGAATCACGCTTCCCATGATCCGGTAGTAATCGGCACTGGTCATGGTTCTTTCGGGAATCCGTGTGTCGTTCGATTCGTGATGCTCCAGCCCGAAGTGCGCAACGTGGTCGCTAAGGGACAGCAGGAAGTGATAGTCGCGATAGTGAGTCGCGCCGAACAGCGCCAGTGCTTCGCCCGGCAGATTCTTCAGATGTTGGTCTGTTTCCGCCGAAAACTTCAACGCATCCTGGCTGTCGGCGGCCACATGCATTTGCACCGGAGGATTCTCAGCCGCCCCGGTTAACCGCAAAGTCCTGAAGTTCTCGCCCATGATCACCGGCGAATCCACCAGCGTGTACAGCGACGCCGGTTTGAAGTCCATCGTGTCTCCGGTTTGTGTCGCCAGCGGCAGCGCTGTTCCGGCTTTCCAGCCTGTCGGAATCTTCAGCGCCGGCTTATACGTGATCTGGTCCGCCCGGTATCCCGCCGGATACAACAGCAGGGTGTTCCAACTCACTACGCCCATCTTCGCGCTCGCCGTCGGCCCGCCGGTATAAATGCCCTGATCCACGGGTGACGTGTAGTCGAGTGCCACATCCAGCGAGTTTGCTCCCGCCGGGACATCAACGTGAATCGCATACATCTCCACGTCGTCTCGCCGCCACGCCAGCGGCTGTCCGTTGGCCGTTATCTTCAGTCCAGTCAGGTCCACCACCGGTCCCGTGGGGCCGTGTTCACCCGGAATCCACTTCGGATAAAGCAGTGTCATCGGACCTTGCTTCACCGGGATCGACATCTTTGCGTGGAAGAGGCGGGTGGGCGCGGCCGAAGCGTCAACCGTAAGTTGAATTGTCCCCGGATACGGTTGCTGTGAGTTCGGCTCCTGGATTTGCGCGCTACAGACCGATACGACGAGAAGCAGAAATGCGGCGAACTTTTTCATGCGTGCTCCCGTTGGCCACATCGTGGCCAGGCGCCCTATCGTAAATGATGGCGGCCGTTGCTGCAGGATACTCTGGTGCTATCTTGTGACGTTTCCCGCAATTTCCGGGGCGACCCGCGAATCCTTCTGCTCGATTCGACCTCACGGAGAACGCTTTCGCCCTCTGCTATGATGGCCGCTCGTGAGCCCCACACAGCGCGGAAAGTTCATCACCTTCGAAGGTCTCGACGGATGCGGCAAAAGTACTCAGCTCAACCGCCTCGCCGACGTGCTTCGTGCTGAAGGACTCGACGTCGTCACCGCCCGTGAACCCGGCACCACCGCAATCGGCGAACAAATTCGCTCCATTCTCTTGAATTCCCGCACCCAGGGCCTTGCGCCTCGGGCTGAGTTGGCGCTGATGTTTGCTTCCCGGGCGCAGTTGATTCACGAGATCATTGAACCAGCACTCACCGCCGGTAAGTACGTGCTCGTCGACCGCTACACCGATTCGTCCGAGGCCTACCAGGGCGGAGGCCGCGAACTCGGCACGGAGACTGTGCTTGCCGTTCATCGCGCCGTCGCCAGACTCAACCCCGATCTGACCGTTTTGATGGACTCCGAGGTGAGTGCCAGCGTCGCTCGCGCCCGTCGCCGCAACCAGCAGACCACCAGGAAATCTGGGGAAGACGCCGACGAAAATCGATTTGAGCGTGAGAATAGAAAGTTCTTCGAGCGCGTTCACGAAGCCTATTTGAGAATCGCCGCCCGCGAACCGCAGCGCGTCTACATGGTTGACGCCCGTCGCGAACAGGACGTGGTGCACGCCGACATCGTCGCCGAAGTAAGAAGGCGCCTCTTAAGTCCCTCCTAGTTCCCGATTACAATTAGAAACTACGTATGCCTTTCTCCGATTTTCATGGCAATCCGGCCACCGTCGATCTCGTGCGCAGCATGATGTCACGCGACCGCTTTCCGCATGCCATGATCATCTCCGGCCCCGAAGGCTCCGGCAAATACACGCTCGCGCAGATGATCGCCAAGGCGATGAACTGCCAGAACCCGCCGCTGACCGGCGAACCTGACTTCTGCGGACATTGCGAAAACTGCCTTGAGATCGCCCAAGCCGACGACCTGGAGAAGCGTTTCGACGAAGCCGTCGAAACCCGCGAGGGTCTCCGCGAAACCGACAAGAAAGACACGCGAATCTTCGTCCAAACCCATCCCGACGTCCTCATCATCCCTCCCGATCCTCCGCAGATGATGATCAAAGTCGACCAGGTCCGCCATGTCATCGGCCAGATCTACAAGCGGCCGCGCAAGGGCGACCACGCCGTCTACATCTTTACTGACTCGGCGTTCATGAAAGAAGCTGCGAATTCCCTGCTCAAGGTTTTAGAAGAGCCACCCGAGTTCGCCACCATCTTTCTTCTTACCACCAACCCCGGCGAGTTCCTGCCGACCATCCGTTCCCGCTGTGTCACGCTGCAATTGGCGCCTCTGACCGTTGCCGAAGTAGAGCAGTATCTGGCAAAGAAGCGTCCCGACTGGAACGCCCCCACGCGCTCGCTCGTCGCCCGCCTCTGTGGCGGCGCTTGCGGCAAAGCCATTACTTTCGACCTTGAACGCTACACCGCCGCTCGCAAAGACGCACTCACGCTCTTAATGTCGGCCGTCAACCCCGACGACCACTCACCTCTCTTCCGCACCACGGAAACTTATCGGGCGGGAGCCGAAGGTAAGGAAAAAACCGAGCAACTCCTCCGCGCCAGTTATTCGATTCTCGAAGACCTGCTTTTCCTGAAAGAAGGAACCTCGAACCTTCTTCGGAATTCCGATATATCCCCTGAATTGAACCGTCTCGCCGCCTCTGTGGATTTCGACTGGATCTCCATGGCCGCCCAGCGCCTTCACGATGTGGAATCCGGCATGCGCCGCAACGTCCTGCGCTCCCTCTCCCTGGACGCCTTCGCGGGCAGTTTGGAACGCTAATTTCCGCCAGAGTTACGCAAGTGCCTGTCGTCATTGCCCCGTCCGGCCCTCTGTGATACGGTTATCGCAAGCTCACCCAGCGTGACACCCTTGCATCCGTGATCGGGCTCCACTATGGGTGCTTTTGCGCTCCCGTCGCGTTCGAGCGTTTTTACTTTTACGGGGTATCTAATGAAGGACTCTTTCGATTCAACCGCCGTCGGTCGGGCGCCTGAACCGGAATCGTTCACCAGCCGGAAGCTGATCCGTCCCACGCTTGCCGCCAATGGCAATCGCGGAGACGCCCAGCGTCCTGAAGGCGAACGTCGTGACCGGTCCACCGCGGGCAAGAAGACCCCGCCTGCGGAACAAACGCACGCCGAGAATTTCTACTACCAAAAGCAGATCTCGACCAGAACGCCGCTGGTAGTCGTTCTCCAGGACGGCGAATCTGTCCACGGTATCCTCGAGTGGTATGACCGCTGCTGCATCAAAGTCAACCGCTCAGGCCAACCCAATCTCCTGATTTACAAACAGGCCATTCGCTACATGTACAAGGAATCTGAAGGCTAAGATTTCATTCTGCACTCATATGCGAAGGGCGCCGCAAGGCGCCTTTTGTACTTGGAGCCCTTCTCCTCCCTAGTGTGCAAGCCCTTGCACTATCTCTTCTCACGACGACTCTAACCCCTTGATTCCACGATTCCCAAAATGGAACTGAAAGTGCACCTAGCCTTCCAATCAGCGACGCCCCGTCGCTCTTGATTGCCAACTACCCAGTGGGGATTCGGGCCTAAAAACGTCACCGTCGGAGGCTATCCATGAGACGCCTTTTGGTCTCGTTCTTTGCGCTGTTCCTTCTCACCGCCGTTTCGCACGCAGACCAGTTCCTTTATTACGCCGATCTCACGGGCGCAGCCGAATCACCATCCAACGCATCCGCTGGCACTGGCTCAACCCTCGTTACCTACGACTCCGTCGCGCACACGCTCCGCGTTGAAATCCAGTGGTCTGGCCTGTCCTCCGGCACCACCGCGTCCCATATCCACTGTTGCGTCGCCAACCCGTTCGATACAACACTCAATGCACCTGTCGCGACGCAGGTCCCGCGGTTCGTTGGATTCCCCACCGGGGTGACCTCCGGCAGCTACGACCATCTTTTCGATCTCACTGACGCCGCCAGTTGGAACGCGACCTTCATCACTGCCAATGGCGGAAGTGTCAGTGGCGCTGAGAGTGCGCTAGCCGCTGGAATGGCCGCCGGCAAAGCCTACCTGAATATCCACACAACGAATTACCCCGGCGGCGAAATTCGCGGATTCCTCGCGCCTGCACCGGAGCCGGCCTCCATGGCGATTTTCGGAAGCATGCTGGCTGGCCTGATCGCCGTTCGCCGTAAATCGAAATAGCCTCCCCAGAATGCCGAAAGCCGCCCATCCGTGGGCGGCTTCTTCATTTCCGATGGGCTACTCCCCCCTTCTCAATACCCTGATCCTCAACCCTTTCCCGGAATCTGAGATCAACTCCTCCAGCCTCTTGCGCCGCGTCTCTTCCCGTTTGGCGGACATCATCCAGAACATCGCCGTTCGCCGATATCCCGGCGGCTGACTCTGAAAAAACTCCCAAGCCTTAGCCTTCGCCCGGAATATCTTCTCGTCCGGCGGCTCAAACTTGGTGGGCTTATTCTCGAACGAATACCTCCGGGTAAGGTCTTCATGTCTCGTCTCAAAGACCTTCAGCCCCTCCGGCACCATTTGCCCCAGCTTCGTCAATTCCTTCACCCGGGCAATATTCACGGCGCTCCAAATGCTTTTTGCCTTCCGCGGAGTGAACCGGATGCAGTAGCTCACCTCATCTATGTTCCGCCGCACACCGTCGATCCACCCGAAGCAAAGCGCCTGGTCCCGGGCTTCCGGATAGGTGATGCTCGGCCGCCCGGACTCCTTCTTGTAGAACCCCACCACTAATTCCTTTTCGCTGTCGTGGTTTTTAGCCAGCCAGTGCCGAAACTCGTCCGATGATCGGAAGAAAACCGTAGTCATGTCTCTATTCCTAACCAGCCAATGCTGAGACTGTGCCTCTCTGCCAAAAAGACTATAAAATTGAGACTTGCTGCCTCAGTCTAAAATCCCGCCACGGAGCATCTCGTAATGCGTCAACTTCTGCGCCTGCTCCGATACGTCATTCCTTACCTGGCGCAGCTTATTCCAGCAGTCGTCATGCTGGCCTCAGTCGGCTTCCTGGAAGCCTTCCGTCTGCTGCTAATCGGCCCCATTTTCGATCGCGTGCTCAACCCGGCGTCCCAATCGAAGAACATCCTGCTGGTCACGCTGCCCTGGAACCACGAGCCGATCTACCTCCAGCAGTTCATGCCGGAACGCTTTCAGAACGCCTGGACGATCGTTGCCGTAGCGCTCGTCGCGTCCACTCTTCTCAAAGGCGTGCTGGACTACGCCGGCACATACCTCGTGAATTACGCCGGATACGGCCTTATCACCGATCTCCGCGACGACCTCTACAACAGCATCCTCCGCCGCTCGGCCGCGTTCTTTCACAAGCACACCACCGGAACCCTGCTATCCACTCTGATCAACGATATCGAGCGCGTTCAGGTCGCCATGTCCTCGGTTCTCGCCGAGTTCCTCCAGCAGACCTTCACTCTGGTGTTCCTCTCGCTTGCCGTCATCAGCCTCGGTGGCAAACTGTCCTGGGTTCTGGCGCTGTTCATTCCCGCCGTTCTGCTGTCCGCGCGCCGCATCGGGAAGCGCGTTCGCAAGACCACCCGCTCCGGTCAAGACAAGCTCGCGGAAATCCAGAACATACTCCACGAGACCATCACCGGCAATCGCATCGTGAAAGCCTTCGGCATGGAGATGTGGGAGTCCTTCCGCTTCCGTGGTGCCGCGCAACGCCTCTTCCGCGCCAACATGCGTTCCGTTCGCGCCAGTTCCCTGAGTTCTCCCCTGATGGACTTCTTCGGATCCATCGCCATTGCCCTGCTCATCCTGCTGGGCCGCGACCAGATCAAAGCCGGACACATGACCCCCGGCATCTTCGTCACCTTCCTATTCGCCGTTGTCCGCCTCTACGATCCGGTCCGTAAGTTCGCCATCTTCAACAACAGCTTCCAGCAGGCCCTCGGCGCGTCTTCCTCGATCTTCGCTTTCATGGACGCCGAAGACGACGTGAAAGAAAAGGCTCACCCGAAGGTCGTAAAGCAGTTCCGTGACAGCATTCGCTTCGACAACGTCAGCTTTTCCTACGACAAAGAAAATCCGCGTGGCGTTCTTCAGGACATCAACCTCGAAGTGAAGAAGGGTGAGGTCCTCGCTATCGTCGGTTCCAGTGGTGCCGGTAAGAGCACCCTTGTGCACCTGATACCGCGCTTCTTCGATGTAACCGAGGGGCGCCTTCTGCTCGACGGCACCGACATTCGCGACCTCTCCCTGAGCTCCTTGCGATCCCTTGTCGCCGTCGTCACCCAGGACACTATCCTCTTCAACGACACCGTCCGCAACAACATCGCCTACGGCCAGCCCCACGTGTCGGAAGACAAGGTCATCACCGCTGCCAAGGCGGCACTCGCAGACGAGTTCATCCGCGAAATGCCCGAGGGCTACAACACCATCATCGGCGAGCGGGGATTGCGTCTCTCCGGAGGCCAGCGCCAGCGCCTTACCATTGCGCGCGCCATCCTCAAGAACGCTCCGATCCTCATCCTCGACGAGGCCACCTCTGCGCTCGATACCGAGTCCGAGGCCCTCGTCCAGTCCGCCATCGAGAACCTGATGGAAGGTCGCACCGTCTTCGTGATTGCTCACCGTCTTTCCACTGTCCGCCGTGCCGACCGCATCATGGTCCTGGAAAATGGCACGATTGCTGACATGGGCACCCACGAAGACCTGCTGAATCGCCTCGGGACATATCGCAGGTTGTATGATTTGCAGTTCGTTGACATCGAATCGGCAAAGGTACCGTCCAATGACGCACGCTAGTTCTATGCGCATTTCAGTCGATCCTTGCCCACGAGCAACCAATAACTAACTTATGTCTATTCGCTCTATGACCGGATTCGCGCAGGTGAAAGGCCAGATCACCGACCACCTCGCCTTCACGCTGTCGCTCAAATCCGTAAATCACCGTTTCCTTGACCTCCACCTCCGTATGCCGGCCGATACCGACGCGCTCGAAATGAAAATTCGTCGGGTCCTCAAAGACAAGCTCGCCCGCGGACACGTCGAACTCACCTTCTCGCTCGACCGCGGCTCAGCCAATGGCTTCGCGCTCAACCGCCAGATCGTCAACGGATACGTGCAGGCATACCGCGCTGCCGCCGCCGAGCACGGCATCACCTCCGATCCTGACCTGAACGCCATCTTCAAGGTTCCCGGCGCTCTGGAAGGTGCAGTTGAGATTGATCCCGAGCAGGTGGAAGCCGCCGTGCTCCCCAAGCTCGAAGAGGCTATCTCCAAGCTCGATCACATGCGTGCCGACGAAGGCCACGCCATCGAGAAGGAATTGCGCGACCGCATCGCTCGGCTCACGAAAGCCGTCGCCGAAATCGACCAGGTCCGCAGCATCGTCCTCAACGCCTATATGGAGAAGCTCCAGGCACGGATCTCCGAGCTCATCGGCGGTCAGGCCAATCCCGACCGCATCCTGCAGGAAGCCGCCATGCTGGCCGAGCGTAGCGACATTCAGGAAGAAGTCGTGCGCATGCAAACGCACATCAAGCACTTCCTTCAGCACATCGAAGGCGCGAAAGAAGTCGGCAAGAAACTCGACTTCCTCCTCCAGGAAATGGGCCGCGAATCCAACACCATCCTGTCGAAGACCAGCGGCGTCGCCGGCGAAGCGCTGAAGATCACCGAATACGGACTTGCCATGAAAGCCGAGATCGAAAAACTCCGGGAGCAGGTGCAGAACATCGAATGATCGGCCAGCAGAAGCCCGGAACGGTTTTCATCATCTCGGCCCCCAGCGGATCGGGCAAAACCACGCTCACCAATCGCCTGCTCAGCCTGGTTCCCGGACTCCAGTTCTCCATCTCCTATACCACCCGTGAGCCCCGTGGAAGCGAAGAGCACGGCCGTGAATACTTCTTCGTCACCCGCGGCGAGTTCGCAGCCATGCGCGATGCCGGAGAATTCCTCGAGCACGCCGAAGTCTTCGGCAACTGTTACGGCACGGCCCGCCGCTTTCTCGCCGAAGCTACCGCAAAGGGTAAGGACCTCATCCTCGACATCGATGTTCAGGGCGCCCAGCAGGTAAAGGAGAAGATGCCCGAAGCCATCAGTATCTTCATCCTTCCACCGTCCCGCTCGGAACTCGAGATGCGCCTTACCAGCCGCTCTCAGGCGGAACACGTAACTTCCCGGGAAGTTATCCGTAGACGGCTCGAAGAAGCCGCCCGTGAGATTGAGAAATACCCAAAATACGACTATATTTTGGTTAACGACCATCTAGAAGAGTCGATCGACCAGCTCAAATCGATTGTGCTGGCGGAACGTGCGAAACGTAGCGGAAGTACCTCCCCAGACGAAAAGACCTTGGCAAAGGCCAATGCCTTACTACTTCCGAACATGCGTCAGCGTGCGCAACAAATTTTCGAGTCCTTTGGACTCGCACCGGCCCCGCAATAAGAATTGAGGACTTACAAATGAAGTTGATGGAAGGCTTCGATAGCAACTATCGCTACATCCTTGTAGCTGCCCGCCGCGCCCGCCAACTGCAATCCGGCGCTCGCCCGCTAGTTGAAACCATCACCCGCAAGCCCTGCAAAATCGCTCGGGAGGAGATTCGCGCAGGTAAGATCAAGTGGTCGATTACCGCGAACGAGAAGTCGGCCGTCGAACAGGCCAGCGAACTTTTGGACGGCGCAGCGGAAGCATAGCAATCACCGGTTAGCGGATAACCAGGGCGACCGGTCCCATTTTTCCAGCCGCCAACCTTATCCGCTACCCCTTTGCTCCCATGTTCGTCGTCGTCTCATCCAATAACCATGAACATCGCACTCGGCGTTACCGGCGGCATTGCGGCGTATAAAGCGGCAGAGGTCCTGCGCTTACTTCAGGATCGCGGAGTACGTTCGCAGGTCATCATGACCCGCGCCGCCCAGGAGTTTGTTCGGCCCCTCACCTTCGCCGCCCTTTCCGGACAGAAGGTCATCACCGAGATGTTCAGCTCCGACTACGGCGGACAGGCCAATCTCGATTCCGCCGTTGAACACATCTCTGTAGCCGAATCCATTCAGGCTCTCGTCGTTGTTCCGGCCACAGCCGACATCATTGCCAAGTTCGCCAATGGAGTTGCCGACGACTTCCTCTCCACGCTCTACCTCGCTACCACCGCTCCTGTCGTTGTCGCACCGGCGATGAACGTCAACATGTGGAATCATCCCGCGACTCAGGCCAATCTGGAAGTCTTGCGGAAGCGCGGCGTTCGCATCGTCGAACCCGGTAGCGGATACCTGGCCTGCGGCATGATCGGCGCCGGACGCCTCGCCGCCAACGAGAACATCGTCGAAGCCGTACTCGACGTGCTCCAAACCACCAAGGACCTCGTCGGTGAAACCGTTCTCGTCACCGCAGGCCCGACTCGCGAGCCCATTGACCCCGTCCGCTACATTTCCAATCGATCCAGCGGAAAAATGGGATATGCGCTGGCTGAAGAAGCATCACGCCGCGGAGCGAAAGTTATTCTCGTCAGCGGCCCGGTTTCACTGAACCCACCGGTCAACGTCGAGATCGTCCGAGTAGAAACCGCGAAAGAGATGCGCGACGCCGTCTTCGCGCGTAAAGACGAAGCCTCGGTCATCATCAAGTCCGCCGCCGTCGCCGATTACACTCCCGCGAAACCCGAAGGCAAAAAGATGAAGCGGCACGACGCCTTCTCGCTCGACCTCACCCCGACAGACGACATCGCAACACTGCTTTCGAAGCGCCGCGATGGCCAGTTGCTTATCGGCTTCGCCGCCGAAACCAACGACGTCCTCGAGCACGCCCGCCAGAAGATGCTGAAGAAGCGCATGGACGCCATCGTCGCCAACGACGTCTCTCGCAAAGACATCGGCTTCGACAGCGACCAGAACGCCGTCACCATCATCACCGCCACCGATGTTCAGGAAATTCCAGTAACCTCGAAGCGCGAAGTCGCCGGGCGGATACTTGACACAGTCAAAGCGCTTCGGCAGCGTACCCCAGCAGCCGCCAAGAAGAACGCGTAAGCGTCCGCGAATCTCCGCTTCATCCGCGGCCCGTCTTTACCCCACCACCCACTCCCACTGTTCCTTCGTCAGCGGCACCACCGAAAGCCTTCCAATCTTGATCAGCGGAGAATCCGCAAACACCTTCTCCGCCTTGATCTCATCCAGCGACTTCGGCGTCTTCAGCGCCTTCCCCACTTTGATCGCAACTTTCGGATTTTTGGCATCCGTCGCGTCCACCGATACTACCTGTGCAGTACCCACCGCCCGGCGTTCATCGCCCGTGTGATAGATGACGAGTTCGTCGCCTTTCGTCATCCCGCGCAGGTTCTTGACCGCTACTGGATTGGTGACACCGTCCCAGATCGTGGTCTTATCACGCTGCAGGTCGGCAAACGAATACGCACTGGCTTCAGTTTTCAGGAGGTAATACATGCGAGACATTGTAAGCCGTTCCATTTCAGGAATTTCCAGCTCCTTTAATTTTCCGTTTCATGCACACATTTCGCAGCTAAAATTCGCTGCGCACATCCAATAAGGATCAGCAGGGAGGGCCCATGGCTACCAGTCCGCTTCCACGCACCGAGTCCTCGATTCGCCCGCACTCGGAATGGTTTGTGCACGATCTTCTTAAGCTTCAGAAAGCCGCGCAAGCCATCAGTTCTACGCTCGACCTCGACGAACTTCTAAACAAGATCGTCAACGAAGTGGCCGCCTGGTTCGACTGTATCGAGAGTTCCATCTGGCTTCATGACGAGTCCACCAACGAGATGGTCCTCGCCGCCGTGAAGGGATGCACCATGTTCACCTGCTGCGGCGCGCGTCTCAAAGTCGGTGAGCAGGGAATGATCGGCCACGTAGCCGCAGTAGGCACCACCTGCTACGCCCCGGACGTCAGCAGAGACCCCTACTTCGTTCCCTGCGAAGAAGGCACGAACAGCGAACTCGATATCCCGCTGAAGATCGGCAACAAGGTCATCGGCGTCTTCTCGACCGCGCACCACGAACTCGATGGCTTTCCACTCAGCCAGCGCCGGTTGCTGGAAGTTCTCTGCCAGCACATCGCCGTCGCCGTTCAGAATGCTCAGGCATATCGCAGCGAAGTGCGCCAACGGGAACAGATGCAGCGCGAAGCCCGAGAGGCCCGTGTCATCCAGCAGTCGCTGCTGCCGAAATCTTCCCCGTTCCTCCCCGGACTCGCGCTTGAAGCCACCAGCGTCCCCGCCGGAGAAGTCGGTGGAGACTGGTACGACTACATCGATCTCGGCGACGACCGCTGGGGCATCGTGCTCGCCGATGTCGCCGGTAAGGGCATGGCCGCCGCGCTCCTGATGTCCGCCACCCGCGGCATTCTGCGTTCGCTCGCGCGCGCTTACGATAGCCCCGCCGAAGTCTTAAGCAAGTTGAATCTCGTTCTCCGCGACGACTTCCCCGCCGGACGCTACGTCACCATGATTTACGGTGTGCTCGACGCACAACGCCATACAATTACCTTCGCCAACGCGGGACACCCTCACCCGGTGCTCGTTCACGGCTCCGAAGCGAAGTCCATCGATGCCGGTTCCGGTCTCCCCCTCGGACTTGCCGAAACGCTCTATAACGACCACGTCGTGGAACTCGCACACGGCAACAAAGTGGTCTTCTATACCGATGGCATTAGTGAAGCGGAAGACCGGAAACAGGACGAATTCGGCACCCGCCGCATTTGCGAGCACATGCTTCAGCCGCACGCGTCAGCCGATAGTCTGCTCAAGGCCGCCTGCGCTCATTCGCCCGGGCCGCCAGCGGACGACGCAACCGTCATCCTCCTCCGTTGCACTGCAACGGCCTAGTCATCAAACGAAAAACGCCCTCCTTTATGGAGGGCGTTTTCAACTGCAATCTTTTAATGCTTCAACAGCCACATGGCCCATCCGGCCACGATCACACCGCCAACGAATAGCGAGAAGCAATACAAGCCGTACTTCACCATCTCGCGGGGCGTATTCCGTTGCGTAATTCCAAACACGATGGACGCAAACACTGCAAAGATCAGTGCTGCTGAAAAGTGGGAAAGTTCAATGTTCATGGCTTCTTCCCCATTGCGATGTGGTGTGCATCAATGGCGGCAATCACGTTTAGCAGTCCGGAAACCACAATGAACTTCGTCCCGTAATCGGCGACGGCCCGGTGAATCGCGCCCTGTCCTGCATCCAGCGTGCGCGTCACAATGTACAGCCCACCCGCGCCCAGGTCGCCAATGAAGCCCAGCATGTCCAGCAGGTCACCGCTGTTCGGACGGTACACCTTCCCCTGCATCGCCAGTCCCAGCAGGAACATGGTCACGATGGAAGCCATCAGCAGCAGGCCGCGCCCCCACCGTTTCTGGATCAGGTGCCCCATTCCCGGAATCAGCCAGCCGACCGCGGGCGCCACAATCGCCATCGTCGGATTCGGCGTGCCGACGTATGCCGGCTTCTCTGCCATAGAAATGTCGTTTGTCTTAGAAGAGGCCATTCGTAAGTTGAACTAGATCAGTACGATCTCTTTCTGAATTTTACCTGTTACCTCGGCGGAACGCTCGCGGACCATCATGTTTACTTCGCTGCGCACGCCAAAATCGGGAAAGTACAGTCCCGGCTCAATCGAGAAACACGAGTTCGGCAGCACCTGCCGCTCATCATGGATCTCCAGGTTGTCCATGTTCGCGCCGTTCGCGTGGACTTCCGACCCGATCGAATGACCGGTCCGGTGAATGAAGTTTCGCCCGTATCCCGACTTCTCGATCGTGTTCCGTGTCGCCTCATCCACCATCCAGCCTTCCAGCTTCTGTCCGGCTGCAATCGCCGCCTTCACCTTCTCGACGCCTGCATCACGTGCCGACGTCACGATCTTGAAGATCTCGCGGTGCCTGTCCGACGGATTCGGTCCCACGAACCCCGTCCACGTGATGTCGTAATAAACGGCCTTCGGCTTGTCCAGCTTCGCCCACACGTCCAGCAGCACCCAGTCGCCTTCCTTGATCGCCGCCGAATGCGTCTCGTCCGGCCCGTAATGCGGATTCCCGCTATTTGCATTCACCGCCACGATCGGCGCTTCGTCCGTAAACAACCCCTCGCGCTCGAACTGCTCCAGGAACCACTTCTGGATCTCGTACTCGTGCGTCCCGCCACTCCGGACACGGTTTCCGATCTCCTTGAACGCCGCAGCCACAATAGCGTCGATCTTGTCCTTGGCTTCGTAATGGGTCTTGATCTGTTCGTCTGTCAGCGTCGCCTCAAACCGCGCCACCAGGTCGCCCGAACTCACGATCTCTTTTCCCAGGCCCCGCACGAACTCCACCGTTCCCGCGTCGGTCAGCGACACATAGAACACCACGTTGTTCGGCGAGTACTGCATCGCCACTTTCTTGTACGGCTTCAGGATGGTCTCAATGCCTTCAAACAACTCCTGCCAGGCCGAATACTCCCGCTTGCTTCCCGGCAGAGAATCCAGGTGCCCGGCTTCAATCCGGTGTACCAGCTTCTGCGGCTCGCCATTCGCCGGAATCACGTAATACCAGCGCCTTGTCACGAACAGCGAATCCGGCAGGCCAAGCACGCGATAGGCAATCGCATCGCGGTGGTGATGGTCGTAGAACAGCCAGGCATCAATGTTGCGCTCGCGGAGCGCCGTCTGAATCGCGGAAAGGTTCATAAACTTGCTCGTAGGTAAGACCCGCTATTGTATCGCGTGGACCCGCTTTGAGCCCCTCTTTCGGCCCACCGTCGCCCCGCAGACCTTCACCTTCTCGTCAATCGGCAGCGTTTCGCACGCTGTTCTCAGCACCAGTCTGGGCGCTTTATCGCGGATCTTCATCAAGTACGGAAGGGTCACATCATGGTCGGCCTTCGCGGCCACCCGCAGCAGCCAGCCCAATCCCTTCTGCACCATATCGTCTTCATCCTTCAATAACAGGTTCGATATCTGCACCACCTCGCGACGGCACTTCTGCTGCTGGATCGCCCTTATCAACGACACCGCCGCCGCCCTCCGATGCCACCGGTCCCGCGACTTCGCCCACGTAAACACCGCCTTGGCCCGCTTCGGTTCCGCCGCGATCATCGGCCCCAGCAGGTACGACGCCAGCGCGTCATGATCCGCCCACGTGCTCACCCGCGCAATCCACGACGCGAACAGCTTGAACTCCGCGTCTCCAAACTGCTTCACCACCCCTTGCAGCAGGATGACCGCGAACACCTTCTCTTCCAGCACCCGTCCGCGAAATAACTTGTCCGCCACCGCGATCAGGAACTCCTGTCCGCAATCATTCAGCAGCGCCTTGCGAAACCGCACCGCCACCTTCCGCAGCTCATCTGTGTACCAGCCACGCGACTGGATCTCTTCCTTGAAAAACCGTTGGACTTCTTCTGTATGCGGGGCCGAAGCGCCGTTCGCCAGCACACGACGAATATGCGCAGCAATATAGGCGGGTGTCTTTTTCATGATTTCATTACGCCGGCAGGCTTCACCTGCGGCTTGGGCGAGCAGACTACCGCACCCGTCCGCTCTCAGGCTGTGACAAAACTCAATTCCGGATAGATCGCTCGCTTATCTCGCCGCCGCCTCATCCGGATGCGCCGGCCGCGCCACTCTGTCATAGATGAACAGGATCAGCGCCGTCGCCAGGCCGACGCCGGTGAACACCAGCCACATACCGCTCGGCTTGTTCACCACCTCGCCATAGTAGTGGGCCATCTTTCCGCCGAACCATCCGCCAATCAGCGAGCCAATCCCAATCGGCAGAAACGCGAATCCCATGTACGTGCCCTGCTGTCCCGGAGGCGCTAACCGCGAAATGTATTCGTAGTATCGCGGAGACTGCGTAATCTCTCCCAACGCCAGTACGAAGATCGAAAGCACCGCGCCCCACACCGTCGGCACCAGCGCCAGCACCACCCACGCCATCGACGTAATCACCGTCCCGACAATCACCGCCATCAGCGCCGGAATCTTTCGCGTCAGCGCGTTCACCGCGATCGTCAGCGTGATCACCGTCAACCCATCCACCGCCAGGATCAACTCCACGCTCACATCCGGATCAATAAACCGGTGCACATATCCCGGCACGCTGATGAACTGCTGCCAGAACACGATCCAGTACCCCGTGAACAGCACCAGGAACCACATAAACTTGCTGATCCCCGCCAGGAACGCCGCCACCAGGATGAGCCACGCCCACCACGGCACCGAGAAGTGCCATACCATCGACGCGATCCCCACCAGCACCGCGATCGCCAGCACCGGCAGCACCAGCCGATAATTTCCCAGCACCACGCAGAAGTTCCGCGCCACCTCGGCCACCGACGGAGGCGGAGCATCACCCGCTTTTCGCGGCTCTTTGAAGAAGAACAGCACCACGAAGAACATCGCGAACACTGCAATCGCCGCCACCCGATACACGTTCTGCACGCCCATGTGCTTGTGTGCCCATGCGGCGACCAGCGGTCCCAGGAATCCGCCCACGTTCACCATCGTGTAGTAAATTGAGTAGCCGATCGACCGCACGTTCTCGCTCGACGCCCTTGCCGTCGTCCCCACAATGCACGGCTTCACCAGCGCCACGCCGATCGCCGGCAGCGCCAGGATCACTCCCACAAACAGCCCGAGCGGCACCATATCTCGCACCGGCGCCAGCCACGGAGCGCCAATCGACCCAATCAGGAAGTACGCTACCCCCAGCACCAGGTACGCGATCGACAACGCGCGCCGGAACCCCAACCGGTCCGCCGCGGCCCCGCCGAACACGGCCATGAACCACACCAGTCCGCCGAAGATTCCCGTCAGCGTTCCCGTCTGTTGGGTTGAGAAGTTGAGTGTTTCCTGCAGGTAGATCGCGAGCGACGAAAAAGCGCCGTAATAGGCGATGCGCTCGAAAATTTCCGTTACGTTCGCTACCCAGAACGGACGCTCGAATCCCGTCCGTATCTCCTGCCACCGCTGCGAAATGCTCAAGTGGATCTCCTTGGGCGGTCAGCTTGTAACTGTTCGCAACCGCGCTTCTACCTGTGCGGCCGTCAGGCCGTGCACTCGTATCACTTTATTTCGGCTGGTTTCTCCGGCGGCTATGGTAACCGACGAACGTGGAACTCTCAAAAATTCTGCGAAGAACCGGATACACGCCTCGTTCGCCTTCCCTTCCACCGGAGGCGCCGTCAACGCCACCTTCAACGCGTCGCCCACCTCACCCGCAATCGCATCCTTCTTCGCCCGCGGATGCACCTTCACCGCAAAAGTCGCCCCTTGCGCAGTGTCTCGAATCGGGATCATGGACGAGGCCGCTCCCCGAATATCGCCGTTCCCACCCTCACGCACGTCGATCCTTCTTCAATCGCGACTTCGAAATCGTGCGACATCCCCATCGACAGCGTCTCCATCTCCACCGCCGGAAACTCCCTCCGCACAATCTCGTCGCGCAACTCGCGCAATTGCCTGAAGTAATCGCGCGCTCCCTCCGGATCTTCCGTATAAGGCGGAACCGTCATCAACCCGCGGATCCTCAGGCTCTCCCACCTCGGCGCATTCGCCAGCAACGGCTCAATCTCCGTCCAGTCCAGCGTCAAGCCGCTCTTCGCCTCTTCCCCGCCGACGTTAATCTCCAGCAGCACGGGCAACGTCTTCTTCAACTCCCCCGCCGCCGCATTCAGCCGATCCGCCAGCTTCACCGAATCCACCGACTCCACCGCATCGAACAACTCCACCGCTCTCCGCGCCTTGTTCGACTGCAAATGTCCGATCATGTGGAACTCGGCATCGCTCAAGTCCGCCAGAGCCGGAGCCTTTCCCTCAAACTCCTGCACCCGATTCTCGCCAAACAACCGCTGACCCGCCTCGTACGCCTCCCGAATCGCCTCCGCCGGAAACGTTTTGCACACCGCGACCAGCGTCACACCTTTCGGATCGCGCCCACACCTCCGCGCCGCCTCAGCGACCCGCTCTCGCACCTGCTCCAGATTCTCAGCAATCGACATCGCCCAAAGCTTACCACCCCACCGGATTTCCTTTGTTCTGCTTGTGTGGCGCGGACACTCCTGTCCGCGGCCTTTGACTTATGAAGTGGCCTGTGTGCGGGGTGCCCCATCCTATTCGCGCCAGCGAATAGGATGGTGACAGAAGCGGTCTTTGATTTAACGCAAGCCCGACAACAAAAAGAGCCACGTTAAACCGTGGCTCTTGTAATGACGCTCCTATGAATTGTGAACCAGACCGAAGTCGGTCTTACCGCTTCTTGCGCAACAGCGGCAAGCCTCCCAGTCCGGCAGCCAGCAACAGCAGCGACGCCGGTTCGGGCACCGATGTCGTCGGCGCAAACGTTCCCACCGTGAATCCGTACCAGTTTTCGAATACCGGATTCGTCCAACTGATCGAGCTAAACGTACCGTTGAACTGAATCGTGCCGTTGCCTTCTACGCCACAGATTGTCGTCCCGCCACTGCACGATACGATCGAGAGCCCGCCATACTCGTTCGAGCCCCCGCCGCTCTGGACCGTGAATGGCTCGGAGCTGCCGAACAGGAACTGCGCATTAACGCCGCCCTGCCCAAGACTCCAGATCGCCATCACCGGGTTCGTTACCGCCTGCGAAAACGTGATCGTGTTAACCACCTGGCCGTTCCCGCCAAACAGTTTCACAATCCCACCGCTCGAGGGCGGCGCATTCGAAATCGTGCCACCGCTGAACGTGCTGGCAGGTCCCCAGCTCGGATAGTTGAAAAGCAGGCTCTCCAACTCGCCCGAATACCCTACCGATATACTCCCCGAAGTGCCGCTGGCGCTCCCCGCCGAAGCGCTCGTCGTGAACGTGTTCGACCACTGCGTCCAGTTCACGGTGTCAGCCGAAACCGGCAATGCCGCCAGCAAGCATACTGCCAGGCCCACCATCAGGAACTTCTTCATGCCCCAACCTCCACAATGCGTGTTGCGTACAACCAGCTAACTAACGCACGTGACGGGCCACGAGTGTCCCTGATAACAAAAGAGTTACACAACACTACGAGTTAAACGATGCAGTTATTTGCAACACTTGGGCAAACCGATTCTCTTTACACCAACTCAGTTCCATTTTGGGAATGCGACCGCGTAGCGCGGACACTCCTGTCCGCGAGGCAGACACCATTCCTCAACATAAAAGCCTGGCCGTAGCCAGGCTCCTTGTAGGTCGATGTCACCTACTGCTTCTCTAACGTCGGCGACACATTCACCGTCCCGCTCATCACCTTGATCTTTCGCTGCCACGTCTTGTAGCCCGACTTCGTGATCTTGATATCGTGCTCGCCCGGTGTGACCTCGAACTTGCTCGGCGTCGTACCGACAAACGTGCCATCTATCTCAACTTCCGCCCCATTCATTTCCTGCGGAGCTATCCACAATTGCGGCGTGCCCACAGTTGTCGCCACAGGTTGTGCAGCCGCGGACGGTTCTTGTTCCTTCTGTGCTGCGGGCACCACCGGACCGCGCTTTTCCCAGTCGGCCACAATTGCCTTGCATCCTTCTTCCACCGAGTTGCCCAGGCTGCGCGTAGATTTGCTGATGATCGCGTCGCCTTCCTTATTGAATACGGCTACCTTGTTGTCCTTGCGGATCCAACCCTTGCCCCCCTCATGGTCGAGCACGATCACGTAATCCGCCTTCTCGCGGATGTTATTCACCACCACTTCCGAGCACCGCTCGCCGAACGTCTTCACGATCTCCGCCGTCTGCGGACGCGCGCCGCCGCTCGTTCCACCGCCGAACCCGGAACTCGATCCGCCACCCCCGCCCGACATCGACCACGACTGGCTGTCGGTTACAAACACCCTCGGCTTCTCGGCCGCTAAACTTATCGCCGCAAACGCCATCATCACTACGAACACAACACCACGAACTTTCACGGAATGACCTCCATGCAAAATGCGGGGGATATCAACGGCAGAGTACTTCCCCACGGCACCCAAGACAACACGAAAGTTACTCGTCAGCCACCGTCAGTCACTGACCTTCCGACTGCTGCCCCTATCCGACGACGGGTGCCCCATCCTATTCGCCCCAGCGAATAGGGTGGGGTGAGACGCCGCCTGCACCATGCGAACTTCCGTGTGCGCGAACATCACTTGCGTTAACCTCGCGCACGCAAGGTGACACTACTGGGAGCCCAACGCGCAAGCGTTGGGTAATCCAACAGACAGTCTTTGTCCGTTTGCGGTGCGCAGCACCGCTGGGTGCTGGGAACTGGGTGCCCCATCCTATTCGCGCCAGCGAATAGGGTGGGGTGAGAACGCTAGTGAACTAACGTCTGTCCGTGTTTGACGTGAGGGTCTATCTCAACCGGTACTACCAATCAGGTTAGCCCAAGACGAAGCTCCCGGAGGCCTTTTGTTGTTTTAGACATAGATCACGTCCGACTTCCTGTTGCACGGACTACCTTTTGTGTTATAAGCGTGCGTTAACCGAATCGCGATGCTGCATGAGAGCCTCTGGCTCTTACGCAAGTTTGTCGAAGACTTGAGAGAAAGCCGGGTTTTGTGACTGGCCGTTTTCGTGTCACTCGCTCGTGACGGTAGTAACTATTCGACGTTAAGAGGACGAAACAAATGGAGATTACAGAAGAGGCAATCCGCAAGAACATCATCGAACGAGCAAACGTTGCCGGAATGAAGACTAATTCGCCTGAAATATATCCCTAGTGGTTTTGCTTTTGGCGTACATCGACAACGATTTTTCTCAAATTGAAGCAACAGAGGGTAGTTGGTTTCGCGCTAAGCCTGGTCTGCTTTCTTGAACACCTGGCCTCCTTGCAATTCGAGAATGTGTAAAGAGTAATTCGAAACTGTCTAAAGACATCACAATTTTGTGATATGCTCATCTGGACGTTTTATGAATTCGTTCATGGCGTTTCCACTGATCGCGGAATCATCAGCACTGATATGCCCGCCGGCGCGCAAGCCGAACTGGACGTCATCCTCTCGGAAGAGTTGGGGCGCATTCCCTATCATGAATGGGGTGTCCCGAGTTTTAAGCCCTTGGGTCATGGAATGGGCGAAATTAGGTTTAAGTATGGTGGCGCCCAGTACCGGGTATTCGGCGCGTTGGGACATGGTGGTGGTAACTACAACTTTTGGATGGTCGCAACTAAGAATCGAAAACGGAAGAATCTCCAGGCGACAGATCCGCCAAATGCAATTGAAACGGCGCATAAAAGGAAGAGCGCTTACGAACTTCGGAGAGAAGGCAGGCTAAGGAAATATGATCCCTCGGGGGCTAGTGAAGAAACTTAGCAATATTGAATATCGGCGGCAGTTCGTTTCGGCTCAAGTTAGACGAACTATTACGTCGCAGATGCGTAAGTTACGCATACAACGGAATTGGGACCAAGCAGAGTTGGGCCAGCAGTCAGGAATGAAACCGCACGCAATTTCTCGGTTGGAGAATCCTGATTACGGAAATTTTACAGTTAACACCCTACTTCGGATCGCAAACGCCTTTGACGTCGGTCTGATTGTCAGATTCGCTCCATTTTCCGACCTCGCTAAATGGAACCAATCTGTAACAGAAACCGATTTCACCCCCCCGAGTTTTAGTGATGATCGGGGACTTTGGCCGATTAAAAGAGAGAACCAGGGTGCGTTCTATCGTCCTTCTCCGCTTGAAAGAGAGTTTAGAAACGCAAAAGCTCTAGGGGTAGTTCCTCCGGTAAGGGAGGCTGAAAACCCAGATGTTCGAACTGTATATGCTGGGATTGCATCGAATCCCACCAACGTAAAACCGGGCACCCAACTGGAACCCCCCGCCGTTCACCCGGTTTCTTTTACGTATTTATCGCAGGCTGCCGCATTTAGAGAGGATTCGAGATGGCCGACACAGTAAGAACCCCGGACTTTAAGTCGTTTTATGCTAACAATGTGCGTTTCGAATCTACGGTGTTCGATCTACGCTTGTTTTTTGGAGAACTCGATCATCGAGAAGACGAGAGTTGGATCATCTCCCAGAAGGCGTCAGTCGTCATGGCTTGGTCGCAGGCCAAGATAGCTGCGTTGTTTTTACTCGTCAACGTAATGGCACACGAACAACAGAACGGACCAGTAGATCTCCCTGCGAATCTATTGCCACCGTGGTTGCTACCCGAAGATTCAGAGCTGTCGCTAGAGGAGTTGGTCGGAACCGTGGCCGATAAGTTCAATTCGTTCGTCGCACAACAACAAGAACAGCAGAAGTGAAAACAGATAAACAATTCGAGACGTTCCTAAAATAGGCCGCCCGGGCCCGATTCCATGCCTCAGTGATATGGCACTGAGACTCCGCTCCCACTACCCGCCACCGTCTCCCCAAAAAGTTCAGGCCGCCGAAAATCGGCGGCCTGCTTTAACAACCGAAACTTACATTAGTTGCCTTTACCGCCCGATTGGCTTAACTTCCACTATCTCCGCTGGCCAGTAGTCCCTTCCCGGCGTCGCATGCCAGTTAGCCAATGGTGTTCTCTGCACGATGCGAAGGAAGCCCATCGACTCGGCCGGGAGTTCGAAATACTCCCGCAACAACCCTTGTCCGTATGCATCCACCAGCAGGCTTGTAACTACTCCGCCCTCCCCGCTGAGAATTCTTCCCAAGTCGGGTAATGCCCCGCCTACAGGTTGGTTACTGATTAGGTCGACCACCAGGGTGAAATGACCAAGCATCGCAGGCGCGCCGTAATAGCAAACCTCGGCAAAGCCGTGGCCGATCACCGGCGTGCCGTCTTCGCCCAGGAAACTCCTCATAAATGCGTTCTTCCCTTGCAGCACGATGTGGACCTGCGTCCTTCCATCAGCCAATGCCTTCTCGGTTATGTCTCCGTTGAAGGTCGGACCAAAACCCGGTACCCCGCATTGTTCGATGAGCAGATACCGATTATTAACACCCGCTATATCGAGCACTCCCCAGTAGGGTGAATTCAACGCCATCCAGAACGTGAGGTTTTCCTGTGCGCTGATGAAGTCCTCGATCGGACGATGACTCACTTGCGCTACAAGCATGCTGGAGGCCAGCAATAAGAGCAACGATACCGTCAACACTGTGCATGAGCGACGCATCGCGTTTCCTTTCTGACGTGCAGCGCACGTCTAACTTCTTCCTGGGATAATGTCCGCGTGAGAGCCCATTAGGCCGGTGGGTATCGAGAGCCGTCTCAGGGGGTGTGCATATCCGAATTGGGGCATTGCGCTTCGGAGAGACTGGTTCGGCTTGAGTGTGGTTCCCTCGATTAACTGTGTCAACGTGATCCAGCAGTTAGAATGCGGCTCCGTTCCGAATCGGGAAGCCTGGGGTGAGGCCCTACCATCCGCCCTCACAAAAACTTCTCATCCCCTGTCGATTCCCCCCACCCCCACTCGACATACTATGGAAGTCACCTGACTGACGAGGATTCACACATGAAGTTCGTATGTCTTGGATACATCGCCCCCGGCAAGTTCGAGAACATGTCCGAAGCCCAGCAGAACGCCATGGTCGACGAGTGTTTTGCCTACGACGACCAGCTCCGCGCTGGCGGCCACTTCGGCCATGGCGAAGCGCTTCAGCCCGCCTCCTCCGCCCGTACCCTGCGCTGGAAGGGCGGCAAGGTCGCCGTCACCGACGGTCCTTATGCCGAAACCAAGGAGCAGATTGGAGGACTGTTTATCCTCGAGGCGCGCGACCTCGATCACGCCGTCGAGTTGATGTCCAAACATCCGGCCGTCAACGGCGGTCCCTCAACCTTCGAGATCCGCCCCGTCGCCGACCTCAGCGCCATGGTCCAGGCCAGCGAGCAACGCCGCGCCAAAAACCAGACGGCTTGACTTGGGTGGCCGGTCCTTTCGGCGTCCTGTGCCGAAAGGGCCGGACTACCACCAGCGTTGGCAGCCAGTCTTTTCAAATTACCCAATTACAAATTACCCAATTACCAATTGCTCCCTCCGGAGCATGTCAAGGGGGTCACCGAGCCCTTTTCCCCGCAAAGTCCTGAAAACACTCGCAAAATAAATTTCTAAACTGTGGCATGATGCCCCCACCCAAATTGCTATTCTGAAAATGTAGGTGGTTTTAGCTTTGTCACCACCGGTTTTTCAGGAGGAGAGCTTTTGCCGACGACCAACGACTGACGGTCGCCGACTAAGTACTAACAACTAACGACTTTTTATTTAACTCCTTTGTTCTCATATACAAGCCGTATGCTCTTGATTCCAAAGGAATTACAGGCCCTTTGTTTTCATATATGTAGAATTCCACGTTCGCGTAACTGCTTTGTTTTGTTATAGGAACGAAAAACCGGGGGGAGGGGGGAGGGGGTACCTCCCCAACCGCGGCAACTCCGGGCAATAACCCTCCAGGAGTAAAGATTCTTTCTCTCCTACACCCACCGCCATGTTTTTGCTACGCTGTGCCTTGCGCGACAAGTTTCACGCAGAAGGAAGTTGCATCATCGTATGGAACAAGGAACAGTGAAGTGGTTCAACGACGCTAAAGGCTACGGCTTCATCACCCGCCAGAATGGTGAAGACGTCTTCGTCCACTACTCGGCGATCCAGACACAGGGCTTCCGCAGCCTGCAGGAAGGTCAGGCGGTGCAGTTCGAAGTCGTCAAGGGACCAAAGGGCTGGCAGGCCGAAAACGTCCAGGTACTCTGAAGATTCTCCACTTCGCACCGGCGGCTTCGGCCGCCGATTTTGCTTGGGGCCTACGTCGTTCGTAACTTCGAACGAAAGTGCACCTTCGGTAACTCCGCCGTCGTAACCTGTTCGTAATTACCCCATCGTCCTACAGTGTCATCTGCTGTAGGAGACTTTATGTCAGCCGCGCTTGCCCTCTCCCCAACGGACAAGCTAACCGGTGCGAAGGCATTCGCCCGTAGCTTGAATATCCTGCTGAAGCATGTGCGCCTGTACGGATTGGCCCACAAGCGGTCCACCGATCAGTTCGATCAAGCCTGGACCTTGTTACAGTCTGTCCTCACGGGCGACAACGGATTCCTCCTCGGAATCTCCGGCGACAAGTTACTGCTCGATGGTGTTCCGCTCGAGTCCGGCCCCGCCGAGCAATCGTTCGCAAAAATGCTCGCCGCCTCCGGCATCGCCAGCATTCACTTTTCAAATTCGGTGACCGCCAACGACCTGCAGAGCATCGTCACAACATTCGCCAATTCGCGCCCTTCCGAACTGCTCGCTAATCTGCAATCGATCGCGCAGCATTCGCCAACACAAGGCGTGAAAGTAAACGAAGTCCGCTTCGTCCCGCACGACAGCGTGCATGACGATGCTGCCGTTCCAATGGCGAGCCTCATCACCGCGAACACGATCAACGAACTCGGACCGCAAGTCACCGACTGGATTAAAGATCCGAAGAAACTGCTCCAGTTGATCTCCGCAGCCGAAGGCACAAAAGGCGGTCACGACGACGGAACCGGAAATGGCAACGGTGAACTTCAGGCGGAAATCGTTCCCGCCTACGAAAATCATCCTGCGCCGCTCGAAGAAGACGAAGTCATCAGCGTCATCCGCTTCATGACTCGCATGGGCACATTGAAACAGCACTGCGAGTCAGCGCCGGATTCGGCGACCATGCAGCACGAACTCTCCGAGCTCACGCCGAGCGCTCACAGCGCGCTTTACCAGATGCTGTTCAATACCGTCGCGAACTCCTTCGACGGACAAGATTCGCCCGACCTGCTCAAGTTGGCCGAGCACCTGGCGATTCGCTTCGCCGTCGAGAGCTTCGAGCGCGGCGAAGTGAAGATCAACGCTGTCCAGCAGATGATCGAGCGCCTGAACAAGGAACTCGAGTCGCTGCGCAGCGTGCTGCATTCGCATGAAGACCAGATGTCTCGCGCAGGCCTTCTCGTCGAAAGCCAGTCGGAGATTCTCGACCGGCAGTTCTGGGCTTCCGTTCCCGATTGGGGCAAAAAGAACGTCCTGCTCTCGGAAGATAGTTGGTGCATTCCTGCCCGCAATGTTCGCAGCTATGTCGAGCAGTTGATCGAGCGTCGCGATGGCGACACAGCGATCTCCATTCTTGCCAACTTCACTTCCGGCGTCGAAAGCACCGACATGGAAGCTCGCCGCAAAGTCGCAACTGGACTCACGGAACTTGCCGAGCTCTGTGGTCGCGTCGATCACGGGCTCCTGCAGCAGTGCATCCTGCGCGTCGGACGCCAACTCGCAGCGGAGCAGTCACTCGAGATCCAGACTCTACTCAGCGCCGCCTTTGTGCGACTCAGCCAGGAAGCAAGCGCCAAGCGCGATTACCCAGCGCTTGAGCAGTCGATGTGCAGCCTCGCGCGTGTCGAGAAGTCGCAGCCGAACCTTGTGCGCGACATGCGTCCGCGCATATCTGTCCAGAGCCGACTGCACGATTTCGTCGCCGAAGTACATCAGGGCGAAACGCTGCCCAAAGGTCTTGTCGACGTGCTTCGTCGCACGCCTGGTCCTGCTGCCGAGGAAATCGCCAGCCAGTTCGCACGTTGCAGCACGCTTCAGGAAACTGAACGTTATCTCGATCTGCTGAATCAGATCGGCTCGCCGGCAATTGAGCACTTGCGCGAACTGCTGCTGCAAGGACCAGCCGCAGAAGGCATTATCGGCATCGGCGTACTGACGCGCCTCGACATCGAACTGATGCTCAATGAGCTGCCAAAGCGGGCTTGTGAATGGTCGCGATTGCAACAGGATTCGGTCGTTCGTCAAATCGCCTCTTCTGGCGCGGAACTCCGCGGCGAACTGCTACTGTCTCTGCTTGAGCATCTCGATCCGCTCATCATTCCGGAAGCGATCGACGAGATAGGGCTTTCCGGAAACTCGACTACGGTCATTTCCCTGCTCGACCTCGCTTCCGGTGAAGGCGCAGCTGCAAGCTCCCAATTTGCGCAGCTAAAGGCTGTGGAAGCTGTCGGTCGTCTGCGCATCAACGACGCGGAAGACATGTTGGCCGAAATCATCCAGCAGCGCTCGCTGATAGGCTTCTCGAACGCGCGCGAGCTACGCCTCGCCGCGATGCAGGCACTTCAGAACATCAATCCGGAGCGCGCGAAACGGTTGTTGGTCAAGTCCGGACTCGACGAGCAGGAACTGAACATCCGTCCGTTGGACGCAACCGATACCAATTGGCTGCGGCAGCGCCGCTACGAACGCGTCGTGCCGAATACAACCATCAACGCCACCGCAATTACCGCCAAAGGACGTTGCCCAGTTGCGCTTGAGCGCATCTCGCTCGGTGGCGGACTCGCCGTGCGCAATGGTCGCGGCCAGTTCGGTTCTGAAGCACTCCTCGAGATGCAACTCGGTATGCGTCATTTGCGTAGTCGCGTGCTGATACGCGAAGCAAATGCCGGTGTGATGTTCGAAATCGCCGATATTGGCATGGATGAGCGGAATCGGCTCAGGAAGCTGATTGCTGCTCAGATGAGATAGCGCTAGTAGCCGGCTTTCTTGTCGACCGTTCCGAGAAGCGGCATGCCGGCGCGATAACGGCGCAGGTTGTCGCTGAGCAGCTTGTATTGCCGCTGCCAAAGTTTGCGAGCGAAGCCGGCTTGATGAGGCGTAATCAGGACGTTATCCAAATCCCACAGCGGAGAGTTTTCCGGTAGCGGTTCTGTCTCGAACACATCGAGCGCCGCGCCAGCAATTCGTTTCTGCTGAAGTACTTCGACCAAAGCCTTCTCGTCGACAAGAGCGCCGCGCGCAACGTTAATGAGAAATGCATCTGGTTTAATCTGCGAGAGTGCTTCCCTGTCGATCAGCTTGTCGGTCGCGCCGGTCAAAGGCGCACTCACCACGACGAAATCTCCGTCCTTCAGCGCACGATGCAAATCCTTCGGTCCGAAGACTCGATGCTGTGCTCGCTCCGGGTCGCCATCCGGAAGCCAGTCAACGCCCTTCTTAGGATTCGCTCGCACAGCAAACACGCGCATGCCAAGCGTCGCTGCCACGCGCGCCACCTCATGACCAATGGAGCCGACACCAATCAGAACGAGAGTCGCGTCCCGTAGCTCCTGCGGCGAATCAGCTCCGCCAAGATCCTCTTTGCCCCACTCGTGCCTGGTCTGAGCGCGAACCGCAGCTGGTAGTCGCTTAGCGAGGGCGAACATCAACGCGAGAACATGCTCGGCGACAGGAAGTCCGTGAACTGCGCGCGCATTCGTCAGAATGATGTCGCTGTTGACGATCTCCGGAATCAGCAACTGATGCACAGCAGCGGTGGTTGAATGAATCCAGCGCAACCGCGGAGCCAGACGAACCTGCTCGGGACGCAGCGAAGACGTAACGATCACATCTGCGTCCCGAATGTCCTGCTCAATGTTGTCGTACGAGCGCAGGTACACGAACTCGACATCAGAAAACTCGGCCCGCAGTTTTTCCAGAAACCAGTCAGGCGCCGTCCAATGCGCCGCGCGATGTTTAAGAATGATGACGACTTTCATCTACCGTTCTTCGGGATCCTCAAATCATGTCCGGTCATCTCTTTGGGCTGCGGGATTCCGAGCAGTCCGAGAACTGTCGGCGAGATGTCCTGTAATGCACCGTCTTTGCGCAACGTGTACTTATTCGAATCCTCACCTACCACGATGAACGGAACCGGATTCGTCGTGTGGTACGTGTGCGGCCCACCCGTCACTGGATCGACCATCATCTCGGCGTTTCCGTGATCGGCGGTGATCAACATAGCGCCTCCGTGCTGGCGGACTGCGGAATAGATGCGTCCGAGGCAGTGATCGACAGTCTCAACCGCCTTAATGGTCGGCTCGATCTTGCCGGAGTGCCCCACCATGTCGGCGTTGGCAAAGTTCACCACGATCACATCAAAAGCCGTGTCGTTGATGGCCTTCACCACGCCATCAGCAATTTGTTCGGCGCTCATCTCCGGTTTCAGATCGTAGGTCGCGACCTTTGGCGATTGAACAAGCAACCGGTCTTCGCCAGGGAATGGCTTTTCGACGCCGCCGTTGAAAAAGTACGTGACGTGAGCGTATTTCTCAGTTTCGGCCACGCGCAGGTTGCGCATGTTCACCTGTCCCATGACATTCGCAAGAATGTTGTCGAGCGACTCCGGGGGCACTACGTAGGGCAGCGTGAACTTCGCGTCGTACTGGGTCATGGTGACGTATTTCAGCTTCTTCGGTTCGTCGTCGCGCGGAATTGTTTGATCCAGCGACTCCCATCCATCAAGATCGCGTCCGGCTTCTTTACTGATGCTACTATTCCGGCACAACGCACGGGTAATTTCGCGGACACGATCGGCACGGAAGTTGAGACAGATGCACGAGTCTTCGTCGCCGATCGTCGCGACCGGATTTCCCTTGCCATCCACGCAAACGAATGGAAGCACAAACTCGTCGGTCACGCCCTTGTTGTATGACTCCTTAATTCCCTGCACCGCATCGGTGAACGTTCCGCCCTCGCCCTTGCCGTGTACCATCGCGTCGAACGCTTTCTTCGTACGTTCCCAGCGTTTATCGCGGTCCATCGCGTAATAGCGCCCGGAAACCGACGCGATCTTGCCGACACCGTACTCACGCATCTTCTGTTCCAGTTGCGCAACGTAGGTGGCGCCGGAGTTTGGTGGAGTATCGCGGCCGTCCATGAAGCAATGAATGAATACCCGCTCTACGCCTTGCTGCTTGCACATCTTGAGCAACGCATAGAGATGCGTATTCATTGAGTGCACGCCGCCGTCGGAGATCAGCCCGAAAATGTGCAGTTTCCGGCCGTTCACTTGGGTGCTTTTCATGGCATCGAGCAGCACCGGATGTTTAAAGAAGGTACCGTTCTCGATCATTAGATCGATACGAACGATGTCCATGTAGACGACGCGCCCGGCGCCGATATTCAGGTGTCCAACTTCGCTGTTCCCCATTTGGCCGTCGGGCAACCCGACGTAGCGCCCACTGGTGTAGATCAGGGTGTTTGGATATTCACTCAGCAGTTTGTCGTAGGTGGGCTTGCGCGCGAGCGCGATCGCGTTATTTTCCGTTTTCGGGGAGTATCCCCAGCCGTCGAGAATAGTCAGTACCAGCGGTTTCGGACGAACAGTCATGGATTTCCGGTATCTCTTTGTCGAGAAGATTAGGATAATTACGACTTCGAATTCTAAATGATGCGACCCTCCCCGCTCCGATCTGCGAAGACGTCTCTGCTGATTGCAGCCTTGTTGCTCTCGCTCGGCGTTCGCGGCTACTGCCAGGAGCCTGATGCTTCCGAGCCGCCGACCGCACAGGAGATTGTCAGACGCTCCCTAGCTCATTGGCGACGTAATCTCGACGCCATCCGGAACTACACGTTTCAGCAACGCACAGTGGATCAGCAACTGGAGAAGAACGGCTCACCCAAGAAGACGGAGATCAAGACGTATGAGATTTCCATCATCTACGGCGAACCATACAGAAAGTTGATTGCTCGAGACGATCAACCTTTGAGCGAAAAAGACCAGAAGAAAGAAGAAGAAAAGCTAGAAGACTTCTTCAAGAAGCAGAGCAAGAGAACAGACGCTGATCGCGAGCGCGAACGCGAGAAAGATCGCGAAAAGTTCCAGCACGAGATCGCCGACGAACTGCCCCTGATGCTGAATTACGAACTGCTTGGAGAAGATAACTTCAACGGCCAAGGCGTATGGGTACTTCGCGCCACACCGCGCAGTGACTACAAGTCGAGTTCCAGGGCTGGTAAGTTGCTATCGAAGCTGAGCGGCACAGTTTGGATCACCAAAGCCGACTACCAGTGGGTGAAAGTGGAAGCCGATCTCTCCGATGACTTCAGCGTCGGATGGTTCCTCTTCAAACTTCACAAAGGCACGCATCTGGAATTCGAGCAGACGCGCGTGAACGACGAGGTCTGGCTACCAAAACGAGTGTTCATCCAGGGCAGCGGACGAGTTGCCGTAGCCACCGGACGCTTCCGCAACGAAGCCACCTACAGTGATTATCACAAGTTCACGGCTGAATCGAAGATCACCGGAGTTGTAGAGGAACCGGCTAGGGACCTGCCGCCAACCGAGCCAGCAAAATAGAAATGCCCGGCCAGAGCGGCCGGGCAGTGCCAAGGGATCGAACTTAGGCTTTCGCTTTCGCCTTCAGCTCCCCGTGGAAGTTGATCGCTTTCAAACCCAGGAAGCGTGCGCCGTCGCCGAGTTCCTCCTCGATGCGCAGCAACTGGTTGTACTTCGCGATGCGGTCGGTACGTGAAGCCGAGCCGGTCTTGATCTGGCCTGCGCCGGTGGCAACAGCGAGGTCGGCGATAAAGGTATCCTCCGACTCGCCGGAGCGGTGCGAAATAACTGACGTGTAGCGATTACGGCGCGCCAACTCGATCGCATCCAGGGTTTCGGTCACGGTGCCAATCTGGTTGACCTTGATCAGAATAGAGTTAGCAGTCTTCGTGTCGATGCCCTGCTGAAGACGCTTGGTGTTGGTTACGAAAAGGTCGTCGCCGACTAGCTGAATCTTGCTGCCAACTTCATCGGTCAGCATCTTCCAGCCTTTCCAGTCGTCTTCCGCCAGTCCGTCTTCAATGGATACGATCGGATATTTGTTCGCCCAGTCAGCCCAGTACTTCACCATTTCTTCAGATGATTTCGCCGACTTGTCCGACTTTTTGAACACGTATTTACCATCGGAATAGAGCTCGCTGGTAGCCGGATCGAGCGCAATCGCGACCTGTTCACCGGGAGTGTATCCGGCGGCCTGGATGGCTTCGACCACCAGTTCGATGGCCTCCACATTGGACTTCAATGACGGTGCAAAGCCGCCTTCGTCGCCGACCGCAGTGTTGTATCCGCGCTTCTTAAGCACGCCCTTAAGGGTGTGGAAGACCTCCACGCCCCAGCGGAGTGCCTCGGAGAAGTTCGGCGCACCGACCGGCATGACCATGAATTCCTGGAAATCTACGTTGTTATCAGCGTGGGCGCCGCCGTTGAGAATGTTCATCATCGGGACTGGCAGTACGCTGGCGTTTACGCCGCCGAGGTAGCGATACAGGGGAACTTCCATCGTAGTCGCGACTGCGCGAGCGGCGGCCATGGAGACGGCCAGCATCGCGTTCGCGCCTAGACGTCCCTTGTTCTCGGTGCCATCGAGCTCAATCAGGGTCGCGTCGAGCGTACGCTGGTCGCTCGCGTCCATTTCCTCGAGGGCGTCGGCGATCTCGGTGTTGATGTTGTCCACGGCCTTGGTGACGCCTTTGCCGAGATAACGGCCCCTGTCACCGTCTCGTAATTCGACTGCCTCGTGCTCACCGGTTGAGGCGCCACTCGGAACAATCGCCCGCCCCACTGCTCCACTGGACAAGAAAACTTCAGCTTCAACGGTAGGATTGCCACGCGAATCCAGTACTTCGCGGCCATGTATGTCTACGATTACTGTCATATGAGTCCTCTCTGCTCTACGGAAACTGCCGAATCACTGCGTCAAACCCGCGATTATATAAAACTCCCGGCCAGTCAGGTGTAACGAAGGCACTTTCGGTTGTGATTTAGGGAACGATCTCGCTGTTAGTTCTTCTTTAGGGCTATCACTGTGATGTCGTCGTGCTGTCGAATGCCGCTTGACCATGCGGTGACTTCGGCGATCACGCGGTCGAGAATGTCTTGAGCGGAGCCGCTGCAAGCTGCGGCAATCGCGGCACGGAGGCGCTCCTCCCCGAATTCCTCGCCGCTGGAGTTCAGTGCTTCCGTTACCCCGTCGGTGTATGCGAACAGCACATCGCCCGTGTTGAGGGCGCATGCCTGCTCGGTGAAGTTGGCTTCAGGCAAGACGCCCAGAACTGGGCCGCTGCTATCCAGCATCTGGAACTCTGCGGTAGCGGCGCTGTAAAGGATCGGCGGATTGTGACCGGCATTCACGAAGCGAACGCCATTTTGGCGCTGGTCGAGTTGGGCATAGAAGAAAGTTACGTATCGAGCGGTGGATACCGATCCGCTGATCAATCGGTTTAGAAGTCCCACCATTTCCCCGAGACTGTGCGTTCCGTTGCTGCCGAGGAGTTGTCCGCGAAGCGATGCCTGCACTACGGACATGAGCAGAGCAGCGGAAATCCCTTTACCGGCGACATCGGCGATGGCGATTCCTGTAGAGTGTTCGCCCACGGAGACGAAATCGTAGTAATCGCCTCCCACCTGTTGGGCTGGCTTGCAGAATCCGCAAAGATCGAAATCGCGCATGGTTGGCGCACGATGGGGAAGGAGGCTTCGCTGGACCTCGGCAGCGAGTTCCAGTTCGGCTTGAAGACGCTGATGCTCGACCAGGCGTTCGAGCAGTTTCGCGTTTTCGATTATTAGCGCGAGTTGTCCCGCCACGCCCTTTAAGGCCTGCTGATCACGCGGGCTGAAGCGCCCGTAGTTGCTCTCCCCCAGACACAGAATGCCAATCAACTCGTTGCGCGTTTTCAACTGGACGAGTAGCGACGTTCGGGTGCGCTCCAGCGTTTCCCTTTCGCGCATGCGCTTCTCGAACACTTCACGCGGCGCATCCTGGAGCGCGTCGGCCCAAGCCTTCAGGTCGCCGGCGTCGACGGAGAAAGGTGAGTCAAGTCCGCGAAGACGCCGAACGACGAAAGCGTCGCGCGCAAGGGCCGGGGTGGATCCATCGCCCTCGCCCGGAATGGTGGAGATCCGACACGGATAGTTGCCGGTTTCGTCATCGCGGATGAACAGGCTGACTGCTTTCGACGGGAATGTCGCGTTTACGGTGCGGATCAGTGATTGGAAGAGGTCCTCGACGGATGTCGCCCTGCGGACGGCTTGCGCAAGATCGAGGCTCGGCACAGCGCCGAGAATCTGTTCCGCCGGAGATGGCTGGTGGTCGCGCTTTAGCCTCAAGCTCAGGAAGCTTAATCCCGCGGCGAATCTTGCGAGCAAGCGATGACTGCCGTGTTCGCTGTCGGGCCGTCGCGTTCGGCGGAATAACTTCACCGGACTTCTTCCCCATACCGACTGTGCGGTAGCGGCCGCTTGCGTCCCAAAATCGAACACTTTTTGCGAATCTATTGAGTCAAATCGCTGCACATCAATGAGATAGCAAACAGGATGCCATCGGCACGTGTGAGTTGGACGGATGCGAGGGCTCTTTGTTGGTGGAATGTCTACAGATTCTGGATGGCGGCTGGTAAGTTCACGACTGCCACTCGAAAAGCTAAATGTTCGTCTCCATGGATTGTTGAGAAACACGACAGTGTTTTTACTTAGCTGAGCTCAACACGTCACTGCTTTCCGTTATGCGCCATTACGCGCCAATCTCTTGTGTTTTCAGCCAGTTGCGCTAAATTTCCACATTGATGTTTTATGCGCCCGACCCTTTTAACATTGACTCTTTAGGAAAATTGCCCTAAGATCGGTAGTTTCGTCGGGGACTCTTGGTCGTACTGGTAAGGTCAAGCAAAGTCAAGACTTAGGGCCCATCCACTGAATCCATTTTCGGCCCCGGTGAATCCAATCAGTACCAACGGGTATTTTCTACCTTTCTAATCAAGCGAGGCAGGACGAATTAATCATGGCAAAGCGACGTGGAAATCCTAACTGGGGTAAGCCCGAGCCGATCGGCCCCATCGTTCCCACTGTAACCGAGTTCGAACAGGTCGTGAAAGAGTTCAAGTTGACGCCCGACCAGTACATCCGTTCGACTCGGCTTCGTGAGTGGGCGCGCAAGAATCGGAATTCGAAGTACATTCCTGAGCCTTTGCTCGAGGCTTGGGGCTTCGAGATTGAATCGGCGCTTTAAGATTATTCTGCCGATGAAGGCCACCTGCAAAGGTGGCCTTTTTCGTTGCCGTCGCGGAACCAATCGCATCAGATTACGTACATTCTGAGGAGCAGCGCTTCTTATGCACTTCAGCGACAAAGATCTGTTCGGATTGATTGTCGGAACCAGCTTCGCGGCTGGACTGAATGTGTATGCCACGCTTGCCACCCTGGGGCTTCTCTCACGTGCACACATTGTCGAGATTCCTGCTTCCCTGAGCCTTGTCGAAAGCTGGTGGGTGATAGGAATTTCGGGCGTGCTGTTCGTCATAGAGTTCTTCGCCGACAAAATTCCTGTCTTCGACCTGATCTGGAACGCACTGCACACATTCGTGCGCATTCCGGTTGCTGCCCTGCTTGCGTATCATGCCTCGGCGCAGTTGCCTCCGCACGTCCAGATGATCGCAGCCGTAGCCGGCGGCGCCATAGCGTTCGCGGCGCACGGAGGCAAGACGGCCGCCCGGGCCGCCGTAACGCCATCGCCTGAGCCGCTTTCCAACTCTGCGCTCAGTATTGGCGAGGATGTCGCGGCCATCGGCCTGACGTGGTTCGCGACGCAGCATCCTTATGTCGCCGCCGCCACGGTGGCCGTCTTGTTGGTTTTTGTTTTTCTGTTTGTCAGATTCGTTGTCCGAGCTCTGAAGCGGCTCTTCCGGGGCGCAGAGAAAAGCTGGGAAAAAGTTCGTGCCGCATAATGGCGCACTCCGCATTTTAAGAGTGTGCTTGTCAAGTTTGACCCCACCCACCTCGCATGAGATATTTATCAGCCCCTTACATTTCAAGGGCGCTGACATACCTAATCCGATTCTGTGTACCGTCTGAAGGAGCCCTGATACCGATGGTCCGCTTGATTCCGCGGGAAACTAAGTTCTTCGACATGTTCGTCGAGATGGCCCAGAACCTGATCGAAGGCGCTCGACTGATGAAAGCGCTGCTGGAGAATTTCCAGGATGTCCCGGCCCAGGTCGCTCGACTGAAAGACATCGAGCACCACGGTGACGACATGACCCATGCCGTCATCACCAAGCTCAACCAGACCTTCATTACTCCTTTCGACCGCGAAGACATACACCGTTTGGCTTCTTCCATCGACGATGTGCTTGACCTGCTGAACGCCGCGGGAGACCGGATCATGGTGTACAAGATCACCGCCGTCCCGGGCGACTCCGCGAAACTGGCTTCCCTGATCCTGCAGCAGGCGGAAGAACTTGCAAGGGCGCTTGCCAATCTGGAAAAGCAGCAGCATGTGCTGGAACACTGCGTGGAAATCAACCGCCTCGAAAACGAAGCGGACCAGGTTACCCGCGCCGCCGTCGGATACCTCTTCGAAAACGAAAAGGACCCGATTCAGCTGATCAAGATCAAAGAGTTGTTCGAAGTACTGGAATTGGCGACCGATAAGGCGGAGGACGCCGCCAACGTTCTGGAATCGGTGATTCTCAAAAGCGCATAAACCACTGGCTGCACTTAAAGTTCTTGGGTTAATTATTCGAGGCAACTACTGGTGGAAACCGGTCTACTGCTTGTAATCATAACGATTGCTGTCGCGTTAACATTCGACTTTCTTAATGGCTTTCACGATGCTGCAAATAGCATCGCAACTGTAGTTTCTACTCGAGTTCTTTCGCCGAAACTTGCTGTCCTCTGGGCTGCATTCTTCAATTTTGTCGCCGCATTCTTCCTGGGTACCGCCGTTGCCAAAACCATAGGCAAAGGGATGATCCATCTCGAGATGGGCGGCGTGCAGGTCGTGACGCAATACGTTGTCCTTGCCGGGCTTCTCGGAGCCATCGTCTGGGACCTTCTGACCTGGTTGTGGGGGCTGCCGACGTCCTCGTCGCATGCTCTGATTGGTGGTTACGCCGGGGCAGCCGTCGCAAAGGCAGGCTATGCGGTCATCATCGCATCAGGATGGACGAAGACTCTTATCTTCATCGTGGTGGCTCCGTTCCTTGGACTGCTGCTCGGCTGGTTACTGATGGTAGCGGTGTTCTGGATCTTCAGAAGGTACTCGCCGCGCAACGTAGACAGTCTGTTCCGAAAGCTTCAGTTGGTATCGGCGGGCCTCTATAGCCTGGGACATGGGGGAAACGACGCCCAGAAAACAATGGGCATCATCGCCAGCGCTCTCTACACCGGCGGCCTGATGAGCAAGACCGATATCGCCCAGGACTGGGGCAATTACCACTGGCCGATCATCTTGAGCGCGCACACTGCCATCGCGCTTGGCACTTACTTCGGCGGCTGGCGCATCGTGCACACGATGGGTTCGAAGATCACGAAGCTGAAACCCGTGGGTGGTTTCTGCGCTGAAACCGCCGGCGCCATCACTTTGTTTGGAACAGCGATCGCCGGCATTCCCGTCAGCACCACGCATACGATTACGGGCGCCATCATCGGCGTGGGTGCCACGAACCGTCTCTCAGCCGTCCGTTGGGGCGTGGCGAAACGAATTGTCTGGGCTTGGGTCTTGACGATCCCTGCTTCAGCGGCGGTATCAGCACTCACATACTGGTTGATCGCCTTCTTCAAGCCTGGCGCCTAAGATTCAGAGCTGCTCTGATAAAATTGGGAGCAGTCCAGTCCCTTTTATGTCGCCTACAGCCCCGTTTTCCGACGTCCCCACAGCTCTCGAAGAACTTCGCGCCGGACGCATGATCGTCCTTGTGGACGACGAGGACCGCGAGAATGAAGGGGACCTTGTACTGGCTGCCGAGAAGGTCACCCCTGAACTGATCAATTTCATGGCCAAGTACGGCCGCGGCTTGATCTGCCTGGCGCTGACAGAGGAGCGTTGTAACCAGCTTCGCCTCGGTCCTATGTCGGCGGAGAATACGGCGACATTCGGCACGGCATTTTGTGAAGCCATTGACGCTCGCGAAGGCGTAACTACCGGCATTTCCGCCTACGACCGCGCTCGCACTATCAAGGTGGCTCTCGATCCGGCGACTCGGCCTTCGGACCTGGCGCGCCCCGGACATGTCTTCCCTCTCCGCGCGCGTAAAGGTGGTGTGCTGGTCCGCGCTGGACAAACTGAAGGATCGGTTGATCTCGCACGTCTGGCCGGGATGATTCCCGCCGGCATCATTTGCGAAATTATGAACGAAGACGGCACCATGTCGCGCGTGCCCGATCTCATCAAGTTCTGCGAACAGCACAGCCTGAAGATGCTGACCGTGGCCGAGTTGATCCGCTACCGGATGTCGCACGAGCGCTACATCCGCCGGGTCGGCGAAGCCATGATGCCAACCAAGTACGGTGAATTCCGAATGATCGCCTACGAAAGCGAGGTCAACGGCGGAGAAACGCATGTTGCCCTCGTACGCGGTGACATCGGCGGTGACGACCCGGTACTCGTGCGCATGCACGCGCACTGCCTGGTGGGAGACGTGTTCGGAGCAACCTGGTGCGAATGCAACGAGACGCTCGATCGTGCGATGCAGACGATCGCGCATGCCGACCGCGGGGCCATCATCTACCTGCACCAGAACTCAAAGGGCTTCAACGTAGACCATCTCGGCGAACGCAACGTGCTGGTCTTTCATAAAGAACGCCGCCTGCCCACCATCCCCGCCAATCAACGCGCCATTCAGCGCGAAATCGGAATTGGGGCGCAGATCTTGTCGGATTTGAACCTCCGCCGAATCAGGCTGCTGACCAATCATCCACGTCGCGTCGCAGCACTCGAAGGCTTCGAGATCGAGATCGTCGAGAACGTGCCATTGCGTTCTGCGCAGGTGACAAAGGCGTAGTTCCTCGCACAGTGCGCTGAGGAGCAAAAAAACACCACTTTCTCTCTCTTTATACCTCTGCTCCTCTGCGAACTCTGCGTGGACGTCAAAAAGAAAAAGCGCGCCAACTTTCGCGAGTTGACGCGCCTTCGCGTACCTCATCAAGGACTTAAAAAGGTTTTCTCACCATAATGTCGTCATCGCGCAGGAAGAACTGTGCGCAGCACGTATCCGAGCCACAAATAATCGGCAACAATCCGACCACCTGTTTCCGAGTCACCAATCCAAGAGTTGCGCATTCCGGACAGGCAAGCACCGCCCAGTACGGATCCTGGCTTTCCCCCATATCGCCGGCATTTTCTAGCACGAATATAGTTCCCGGACCCATCTGTTCCGGAATCCACTCGCTGAGAACTGTAATTTGGCCGACCATCCATACACCTCCGAGTCCCTGAAATTCGATCTGACGTTCACATGACGGCCCGACGTCCGCGCGCTCCCACTCCGACCACCGCTTTGCGGCGTCTTTCTGGGACGTCGCGGCCCGTTCGAGTCGAGGCTGGCTGTGCTTCCGCGTTTTCCGGCTGCTTTGGCGCCGAAGAAAGTTCCGACTGGATCTGCCTGACCGTATCGCTCAGGCAAACTGCCAGCATCGGTTGACGCGAGTTCTTCAGAATGTCGATCACCTGTTCGGCGGAATCCTTCAGATAAATCCGGTTTCCGTCTGTAAGCAGGTGGTACTCCGAATACGCGGAGACTGTGTCGACCAGGCGCTTCTTGAATTCCTTCTGCAGCAGGCGCATTACCTTGCGCACCCTCTGCAAAGAGAATCCCCGCCCGCGCAGTTCGCAAATCACCGCGACTTCTGCCAGATCGTCCACTGAATAAAGGCGACGGTGGCCTTCACGCGATGGAACGACAATGCCCCGTTCGTCCCACCACTGCAGTTGGCGCGCGGTGATACCGGTTCGCGCCATCACCTCCGCCGATGTAAACAGCCCTGCCATTCGCCTTTTTCCAGTTCAAAACAAAATCGAACGAAAATGTTTGAAACATTTTAGGCCGAGAGTGTTGGGTGTCAATGTGGAAATCGGGAGTATATAGAAAGGCACGTCCCTGTCTCGCTGCGCCAACCCAGGGAGAAACCCAAACGCCTTCTTCGGAAAAATTTCACCGATGCGCAGATTTTTTATGTTGAAGATGGCTCCAGCGTGTTATTTATTGTGATTCCATAGTCATCACGGAGGACACCTGAATTGGGCAAAGACATGGTCCCGAAGCGACTCTTCCTTACCAAGGGCGTAGGGAAACACAGAGAGCGCCTCACTTCTTTCGAGCTGGCGCTTCGGGATGCCGGCATCGCGGCACAGAATCTGGTTCGAGTTTCGTCGATCTTTCCACCACACTGCAAGATCATCCCGCGTAAGGAAGGCCTTAAGTTCCTGAATCCCGGTGAAGTCGTCTTTGCCGTGGTGGCCGAGAACTCCACGCGGGAACCACACCGTCTCACGGCGTCCAGCATCGGTGTTGCCATACCGGCCGACCGCTCTACTTACGGCTATCTCAGCGAGCACCATTCTTTCGGCGAGACCGAAGATGCCGCTGGCGATTACGCTGAGGAACTCGCGGCGGAAATGCTGGCTACTACGCTGAACGTGGAATTCGATCCGGACAAGAGCTGGGACGAGAAGAAGCAGATCTACCGGCTCTCGAACAAGATTGTCCGCACCATGAACATGACGCAGTCGGCTGTCGGCGACAAAAAAGGTCTCTGGACCACCGTCATCGCCGCCGCCATCATGATCTTCGAATAGAGTACGCCGGAAGAACCAAAGCTCCTCCTCGCGAGGAGCTTTTCCCTTTTTCCGTCATTACACCGCCCCTTCGCGGCATCTAATACTCTGCCAGGCATGGAGTGTTGTCATGATCGCGAGTTCGGACGTCTCTACGTGTGCGCATCCGAAGTGCGAATCGAAGTTCAAACGCTTCGGAGATGGCGAGTTGTTCGTTTTCAATATCTCTGATCCGGCGGCATGGGGCCTGCACGATCATGTGCGGCAGAAAGTCTTCTGGTTATGCGAACATTGTTGTGTCAGGTACTTCGTTCGCTTCGACCGTAAACACCATTCCGCGCAGGTGCTTCATAGGCCAGCCAGGGGCAAGGCAGCTTAGTTTCTGGCTGCAACCTCGTCGGACTTTACGCCGCGCTGTTGCGGCGTAACTGGCTCGATCTTCGGTTCATGCTCGCCAGTCCAAAAAGCAGTGAGGGAAATTTTTGGTTTGTCGGCAGGTATGTCCAGCCGAATTGAGTCGCTGTCGACCAGGATGGCGCGGGCCGACCTCGATTCCCTACCGTAAACCGTTTTCCGAAGCTGAAGCAGGTGCTTGTACCACTCCAGGATGGCGCGACGCTCGGGATTGAGTTTCCAGGTAAGACGCGACCGTTCAAACGTCGCAGGATCCTGAGGATCGGGGAAATGGTTCCCGAAGCTGCTGAAGTCCTTGAACTCTTTTCTCCGGCCTTCGCTGACGGCCTTCTGCAGCACGGGATCCCCATAATCCGTAAAGAATTGGAACGGAGCGGGTTCGTCCGTTTCCTGCCCCATGAAGATCAGCGGAGTCTGTGGCGCAAGCAGCAGAAGGGCCGCCAGGTTCTTTCTCGCAGCATGCGATACGAGCGAAGTCAGGCGCTCTCCGAGGGCACGGTTCCCTACCTGATCATGATTCTGAATGCAGATCACGTGCGCCTCCGGTTCCATTGACACGCTTGGCTCTCCACGCGTGGTACCCCAAAATTTGAAGTGCTCTCCCTGGAAGGCAAAACCTTCGTTGATCGCCCGGACAAGCTGCTCAGGACGGCCAAAATCCTGGTAGTACCCCTCGTTTTCTCCCGTTGCGAGCGCATGCAGGGCGTGGTGGAAGTCGTCGCTCCAGATGGCATCCAGTCCGTAGCCGCCTTGCTTCCTCGGCTGCACGTAGCGCGGCGAATTTTCGTCCGTTTCTGCGACGAGGCAAATGGTTCGTTTCGACTGAGACTCGAATTCCCGAACCGCATCTCTGATCTCGGCAAGAATGTGCGTGGGCGAATCGTCCTGAATCGTGTGTACGGCATCGAGACGAAGTCCGTCGAGGTGATACTCATCCACCCAGTACAAGGCGTTCTCCACGAAGTAACGGCGTACGTTCTCACTGCCGCGATCGTCGAAGTTGATGGCGTCGCCCCATGGAGTCGTGTGTTTTGAAGTGAAGTAGGGACCGAACTTGCCGAGATAATTCCCTTCATTCCCAAGGTGGTTATAGACGACGTCCAGCAGGACGGCCAGACCCTTTTCGTGTGCCGCGTTCACCAGACGCTTCAGGCCGTCAGGCCCGCCATAGCTCTCCTGGACAGCGTAGATGGAAACGCCGTCGTAGCCCCAGTTCCGCCTGCCCGGGAACGCACCGACTGGCATGAGTTCAATAGCCGTGATGCCCAGGTCCTTGAGGTAATCCAGTTTCTCGATGACGCCGTCGAACGTCCCAGACGGTGTGAAAGTCCCCACATGAAGTTCGTAAATGATGTAGTCGTGAAAGTCCAAACCGCGCCAGTTCTGGTCCGTCCAGCGGAAGGCCAGAGGATCAACAACTTCAGTCGGCCCGTGCACGCCGTTCGGCAATAAGCGCGAAACAGGATCGGGAATCTGCAGTGGGTCATGGTCGAGAAGGTAGAAGTACCGATCGCGAGCGCGCGCATTTATGGTCAACTCGAACTCGCCATTCCCCGATGGGATCATCGGCAGATCCTTGGTAGTTCCGTCGGCGCGCATCAACCGCAATCTCACCTGACGCGCTTTCGGAGCCCACACCCGGAACTGCACCGTGTCACCCTGCACATTTGCGCCTAACGATGGCATTTCTTTTAAGAAACCCTTCCAGTCTAAGAAGTACGCTCTGCTTCCGGCATTGGATGCAATTTCACGTCTCAAGTGCCGGAGAGGGCACCTAGCCTGACCTTAATTCCGCGCCTAGCAGCAGTCCTGCTGAACAACGTCTCAGGTGCAAAAGTCATCCAACAACTCGCGTGAGAACCGTCTTTCATATCTTTGCATTCGTGTTTCTACTGGCCTTCAGCACTGCATGTCACCGTGGCACAGGAGATTTCCGCCGAAGTCTTCAAGCCGCCACGCAACTGCAAGTTGCCGAAGGTTCCCCGAAGGTCCTGGCCGCCTACCAGCCCTGGTTCGGCAACAGCAAGCACATAGATGTGGGCTATTCCACGCAAGACCCTGCTGTCCTTGTGCGCCAAATTAACGAAGCGAAGGAACTCGGTATCAGCGGATTCGTCGTGAACTGGTACGGCCCGCGCAAGCCGTTCGAGGACAAAAGCTACATGCTTCTGCAGAAGGCCGCCGCGGAAAACAATTTCACCGTTTCGCTGATGTACGACGAAGATACTGAGTACCCGGGCCAGTCCACCGAGGCCGTCATCGTCGACCTGCAGTACGCCTACGACCGGTACATTGGCCCGCATGCGTTGCCAACCCGTTCAGCCTACTTGCGCTATAACGGACGCCCGGTCATCTTCATCTTCCCCAAACAAGCCGAGACCGACTGGAATCGCATTCGCCAGCTTGTAAACTCCTGGGAAGATCCGCCGCTGCTCATCTTCAAGGACATCTACCCGAAATACGCCAATGCGTTCGACGGTTTCTACGCTTGGGTCCAGCCCGGCAAGGAAGGATGGAAGCCGGACGGCAGCAATTGGGGCGAACAGTATCTGACTGACTTCTACAAGCAGATGACGACCGAGTACCCGAACAAAATCGCTGTTGGCGCGGCATGGCCCGGGTTCGATGACCGTCAGGCTTCCTGGAGCCGCAATCGCCGTATGAGCGACCGCTGTGGCAAAACATTCGAAGAGTCCCTGCGGCTTTTCCGTCGTTACTACCCGGACAGTAAGCCGCTTCCATTTCTGATGGTTGTGACCTGGAATGACTACGAAGAAGGAACCGCAATTGAGCGTGGATTCTCGCGGTGCAATGTTTCAGGCGGTTCAACATCCGGACGCTGATCAGGTCTGTTTGATTCCGAAGCGGTCCACCGCAATTCCGACCTCTTCCTTGACGCTGGTCACCGCGATGGTGATTTCCCTCACCATGATCGCGCATCCGAACACCAGCGCTCCAACCGCCACCACCCCTGTTCCGAGTGCAACAATGGCGAACGCTTGGAAGATCCGGTGCATTTCGTAGTACGCAAGCGACGCGCCAATCACGGAAAGCAATGCCGATGCCGCAAAGCATCCCAGCCCTGCATAGAACAGCCGTAGAGATTGGAGCAACAGGTTCCCGCGCACGCGAAGCTTCTCCAGTTGACGCACTCTCCATTGGTAATCGTGGCTGTCGGCGGGAAGCGAGTTCAGTTCCAGTACGATGGCACGTGTGCGGTCCACGACTCGCGCGATGCGATTCCCTACACCCAGAGAGAGCACTGAGCACGCGTTCGTCAGGATGGCAGGCGCCACCACCGCCGTCAGCACTGCAAAGGGGTTGTCGGAAAGGCTGCCGACCATACTATGACTTTCTATTTCGTGCGAGTTTCTGTCAATGATTCTCAGCCGCGACGAAGCTGCTTTGATACGTGCTCAGCGATGAGTTTCCCGTGAAATCGTCCGTTCTCGATGAAGATCTCGTTGGTGCGGGAGCCGGCCACAATTACGCCAGCCACGTAGATACCTGGCACATTGCTCTCCAGCGTTTCCGGATCGCATACGGGACGGCACTGGTCTTTCGTCAACTCGAGCCCGAACCGCCGCAGAAGGTCGTAGTCCGGATGGTATCCGACGAGCGCGAACACGAAATCGTTCGCCAGAGTCACTTCGCCATCCGGGGTCTTGAGGACTACCGCCTCCGGAAGTATCTCCTTCACCGTGCTGCCAAAGTACGACTTGATCTCGCCGCTCTTGAGGCGGTTCTCGATGTCCGGCTTGACCCAGTACTTCACGTGGGAATGAATCCCCGATCCACGATGCACGAGAGTCACTCTCGCGCCGTGACGATACAGTTCCAGGGCTGCGATGGCCGCTGAGTTCTTCGCCCCTATCACCACTACATCACTGTCGTAGTACGGATGAGGCTCCTTGTAGTAGTGCATCACCTTGGGCAGGTCCTCGCCCGGACACCCCAGGTAATTCGGTAAATCGTAGTAGCCTGTCGCGAGCACCATCTTGCGGGTGTGATATGTCTGCGCAAATCCATGGAGATCCGTGGTACTCACGGCGAAGTGGCCATCTTTGCCGCTCAGTTTCGTCACGGTCTCGTACTGCCGAACCTGCAGCTGATAGTGCGCCGTCACTTTGCGGTAGTACTCGAGCGCTTCTGACCGGGTGGGCTTCTGGTTGTTCTGCGTCGAAAACGGAACCTCGCCGATCTCCAGCAGTTCCGGCGTGGTAAAGAACGTCATATTCGTAGGGTAGTTGAACAACGAGTTCACCACACAGCCCTTGTCGATATTCAGGACCGCCAGCTTCCGCTTCCGCGCTTCGATCGCCGTCGCCAGGCCGCTCGGCCCTGCGCCCACGATGATCAGGTCCCATCGAATGCTGTGCGCCGACAACTGCTCCGGTTTCGGCTCTGTGACTTTTTCAGTGTCTTGCATTAACAGTAATGTACCAGCCCCCTGCCCAATTCTTCGATGAATCCAGTGCAAACCGCAGAAGTATGCAATGTAGGCATCCACCAGTCGCAAGCAGACGAATCACCGTGGCATGTGATTTTCGTGATCGTGCTCTAACATTCGCAAGCACCAAATTCGCGACACGCATCTCGCGCGTTACACGGGCCATCGAACCTCACCAGATGGGGTCAACACTCCACACGACATACAAGGGAGTTTATATGCTGGGAGGAAAGAAACTCTGGGCTCTGCTGCTGTGTGCCTGCTTCGTCTTCATCGCTGCCATGCCGGCGATGGCAGCCGATCCGCAAGTCACCGCTGACGATCTGAAGGGCATCAGTCCGCAGAGACACCGCTACATTTTCTCGGTACTTGGGGGAGCTGCTGTGGGCGCAGGCATCGGCGTTCTGCTCAGCGGCGGGAACGATATCACCAAGGGGCTGATGGTTGGAGCAGGCGGAATGTCCGCTTTTTACATGCACACGCATCGTCGCGACAACCTCGGTGGCTGGCGCAATTTCGCTCAGATGGCTTCGTACAGCGCGCTTGGCGGAGGCCTAGGCTGGACTCTGTGTGGCTGCGACGACGGACTGGTCGCCGGAACACTCATCGGCGGCGGTGCTACCGCCGCGTGGCTCGCGTCGCATCCGCGCCGTACATCGCGAACGGCATCCAACCCTCAACCGTAATCAACCAAAACAAAAACCGGCTCCGTTCAAGGAGCCGGTCCACTCACCTTTTTTCCTACTGATTACTGGCAATTTCCTTCGAGTAGAGCTTCTTGTACACGCTTGCGTTCCGCATGATGGCCTGCACGTACTCGCGGGTTTCCGTAAAAGGGATCGACTCCACAAACTCCTGCGGGTCCCGGTAGGTACCGTCGGCCAGCCAGCTCTCCACGCGGGTCGAACCAGCATTGTAGGCGGCGAGCGCGTACTCCGGAGTGCCGTTGAACTTCTCCAGCAGGTGTTTGAAGTAGCGGGTCCCCAACTGCATGTTCGTGTGCGGCGTAAGCAGCAGTGCCGGCTGGAATCCGCGCAGCTTCGTTTCCTTAGCCAACTGACGTCCTGTATCAGGCAGCACTTGCATTAATCCGAGCGCATTCGCCCGCGAAATCGCTCCCGGGTTGAACTCCGATTCTTGCCGAATCAAGGACGCGACCAGATAGGGGTCTAGCTCATTCGCTTCGCTGTACCTCTTCAAGTCCGACCAGAACGGACGCGGGAAAAGCGTCTCCCAGTAGTTGCGCGGCAGAGCCGAATAATCCAGCGCAAAGTACGACGGCACCGCTCGTTTCATGTAGTTCAAGGCACGATGATACCCGCCACTCTCCTGGTACAACCGCGCGATTTCTCCAGCTCTCCAGTCAGTGCTGTCCCCTGCACTAGCACGCTGTATCTCTTTCACGGCGAAGTCAAACAACCCGCAGTTCTCCAGCAGGCGTGCTTTCTGGACTCGCAGATCGTCTTCCGGAGCTTCTTCGAATTCACCCGGAACCGCCTTCAGCGGTGGGACGTGGTCAAGTAACGGGTCGTGTGCAACTGTGCCCGTACCCAGCAACTGCATCCGATCACGCGCCCGATCCGCATAGTAGTAGTTCGGATATCGTTCGGTAATTTTCTTGTAGAACGCGCGTGCCAGGGCCGGGTCCTTCTTCTCCTCCGCCATCCGCCCACGCCAATACATCGCCGCCGGAACCTCGGCGGAATCAGGGTATCGCGCAATTTGGCTCTCGAAGGCCTCCGTTGCTGCATCAGTCCTTCCCTGGCGGAAGTCTAACCATGCGGCCTTCCAATGTGCGTAATGCCCCCACCTGCCTTTAGGAAAGCGCTGGTCGATCTCCCGGTAGAAGTCGATTGCGCGGTCGTAGTTCTTCTTCAGCAGGTACATGTTCCCCGCTGACAGCAGCGACTGCTCGAAATATCCGCTTGTGGGAGCTGCCTGCCTCAACTGATTGATGAGGTCATTGAATTGCCCCTCATCGTCTGCATCGCGTGCTAATCCGATGAGGAACCACAACTTTTGCGCATTCGCATCTCCGCTCACCTGCAACGCTGCCAGAGCCTGCTTTGCGTCCTTCACCTCGCCGCTACGATAATCGGCGATTCCAGCCGCAACCATCAACGAGTCGCGTTGTGCAGCCGTTGGAGCAGTATTGACCAGGTCGCGATATTCCGCCGCGGCGTCGCGATAACGCCTGCCCTGCGCAAGTACGTCCGCTCGGATCTTTCGTTCGGAGTATCCCGCCGTGAGTCCTCCCAGGCTGCTCAAGTCTGCGCCGGCTTGTGAGGCCTCGCTCGCCAGCGGCATCGAATAATACACACGCCGCAACGCCTCAATGGCCTTTTGAGAATCCCCCATTTTCATGTAGGCGCGGCCGAGATTGAATTCCAGGTCCGAGCGCGGCGGATTCCGGTACTTCAGTGCCGTGGAAATTGCAGCCTGCGCGTTGTCAGTCGCGAACAATGCGTTCGCATACATCACGCCGGCATCCCGGGCGAGAATCGAGTTCCCGTATTTCGTTTGGAAATCCGCGAGTTGCTTGATCGCTCCGTCTCTGTCGCCTGAGCCACTTAAAGCTACCGCCGTGTAGTACGACACGTAATCGCCAAGATCGCCTGCCCTCAACGCTGCTTTCTTGAGATGTGGAAGCGCTCGCACGTAGTCGTTGTCGAGGATGCGCGCGTAACCAAGAACCAGGTTGGCCATCGCGCCTTCATCGGTTGCCGAATGTTTCTGCGCGTAGGCTTCCACTCCCGCGTAAGCCTGCGGGGTGCGGTTTTCGAGCAACTGCTTCGCCATGGGCTTGAGTGTGCTCGACGCAACAAAGGCCCGATTCATTCGCTGCATCCGGCGCAGTTCCGCCGCGGTCAGCTTTCGCTTTCTTTTTTTCGCTTTCTTCTTACTTGTGGGTCTCTTGGACTTGATCGTTGTTGCGGATTTTTTGGATGTCGCCGTGGTAACGCTCTTCTTCGCGGATGAAGGCGCTTTTTTCTTCGTCTGTGATAACAGCAAAATCGGCGAACTAATCACCGAAAAAAGCAGGACAAATGCAGCAATGGACCGGATACTCACAGTCCTTAGTTTAACGTGATTCAACGCGGAAAGTTTTCACCCAGCAGCGCCGGATTGTTGTCGGCGAGGATACGTATGAGTTCCTGATTGAAATAGTCGCCGTCCTTCGCCTTGGTGTTGCCATAACGCTTGTCATAGCTCGCTCGGCTCTTCTCGATATCTTCGCGGAGGCGCTCGTACAGATCGCTGTTCTGGCGACCTTCGGTGACCTTGGCCTGGTTGTACAGCTTGATTTCGTCCACCAGCAATTTTGCGAAACGCTTCGCCTTTTTGTGCAGTTCTTCCTCGCCGGCCGGAACCGCCACCGGCGCAGCCTGGGGCGCCAGTTCAGAATTCACCGCACCGCTCTGAGTTTCGGAAACTGCCGTAACTGTGGACGGCGAGGCTGGCTGGAATGCCTCGCGGTCCGATTCCCGCCGCAACGGGTGCATTGGCGCTGGAGCCGATACGGTCGAGGGAGATACGCCTGCCGCTGCCGCCATAGCTGCCGTACTTTCGGAGAGTGGAGCGCCAGTAACCTTCCGCGTCGCGAACACCTCAAGCCAGAGGCCCGCCACTCGGACCATCGCCTCAATCGCGGCTCGATCCATGCGATGATCGGAAGTGCCTCCATCGGCGTAGACGATGGCCACGACCTTCTCACGAACGGTCAGCGGCAACACCATGCAAGTCTCCACCGGCGCGCCGAAGCGCTCCTCGAAGTCCATCGTGAACTCCGACGCCGGACCCGTAACCAGCAGATGCTGCTGGATCGCCCTCGCCGGCAGCCCGACGGTCAATTCCAACGGACTGCTCCGCACCGCTTCGTCGTCGGCGAAGCCTCGCGCCCGCCAACCAACGGCGTTTGCCCCACGAACCACGAATAGCGCGGTTCGAGTTGCGAACTTCGATGCGCCGTCCACCAGCGCGTCCAGGATCTGCACCTGGGTCGCTCCCGCTTGGATCGCAGCGAGGGCGGCGTTCAACGCCGAGCTCTCGCCGGTTACGGCCGAAGCCGGTTCCTCCGGCTCAAGGCTGTCCAATACGCGATTCACGAGTTGCGACCGCAATTCAGGCAAGGCGCGGCTCAGTACATCCTCCAGCGCCCGCTCGACCAGGGAACGTATTTTGGTAGCGTCGGCCATATCTATTTCGGGAAACGCGATTATAGGGCATCCTGTACCCATCTGCTCCCCCGGTGGTTTCCCTAAGTTAGAAAAAAACCTTGAAAAATACCCTTAGTTACCCCCTGACAGTCTCACGGATCATACGTCTAAACCCGTACTGTCCTGCGAAAGTCCCTGACCATTTACAATAGGATTTCAGGACGAAACTTCCTGAATCGGGAGTCTGATGGCCACCATCAAACAGATAAACGAGCCCGAGCCGGTAACCGAAGAGCTGGCGTTAGTTAACGCAGCCAAGGCCGGTGACATGGGCGCGTTCGAGGATCTCGTTCGGCGCTACGATCGGAACGTATTCCGTATCGCGCAGCACATAACGCAGAACCGTGAAGACGCGGAAGACGTGGTTCAGGACGCCTTCTTAAAGGCTTTTCAGAACCTCGGGCAGTTCCAGGGGCAATCCAAGTTCTATACATGGCTTGTCCGAATCGCGGTTAACGAAGCGTTGATGAAGCTTCGCAAGCGTCGCCCCGAGCGTTTTGTATCTTTGGACGAAGACGTTAAGACGGAAGAAGATTCCATGCCGCGCGAAATCGCCGACTGGAGTCCGAATCCGGAGCAACAATACAATCAAGCTGAGCTGAAGGATATCCTGGGAAAGACCATTCAGGGCCTTCCCGCCGGCTTCCGGACGGTGTTTGTGTTACGCGATGTAGAAGGCCTGTCAACCGAAGAAACCGCTGAGGCGCTCGACTTGAGTATCCCAGCCGTCAAGTCCCGTCTCCTCCGCGCCCGGTTACAATTGCGCGAACGGCTCAATAAGTACTTCAAAACACGTAAGAGCGGAGACGGAACCAAGTGACCTGCCGCGACTTTTTGAAGGAATTAACCGACTACCTCGATAATGCTATCGATTCGCAAACGAGGGCAGAATTAGAGGATCACCTCCAGTGGTGTCACAACTGCTACGTTGTCTGCAACACCACCAAGAAGACCATCGAGATCTACCGGGATTCTCACCTTTACGAATTGCCGGATGACCTTCGCGGTCGCCTTCGTTCGGCGATCATGTCGAAATGCAACAAGTCGAAGGCCGACTCTTCCGCGTAACTTCTTTCCCATTTTGGCACTTAAGGTTCCTAGACTCAGAGTGAGACGTGCTAACGCACGTCTCCTCAGTTAGTTCCGAACGAAATACCTCCAACGAAACCAAACCCAGTGCATTTGAATCTAAGTAGTTGAAACGGGAACTTACGTTTCGTGGTGAACACGGTCTCTCGTGTTCCGTGGGGGTTGTGATGTTGGCGAAGATTACCGACCTGCTTTTTGGTTGTTCACACAAGCATTACAGTTTTCCGATAACGACTCGGGCTGGCCAGCGGCGTTCCGGCGCAGCAATGGCAACCGGCACTTACATCGTCTGTCTCGATTGCGGCAAAGAATTTGCCTACGATTGGAAAGAGATGAGAGTAGTGTCACCGGACCTCAAGCCCGCTGCGGCGCTCGCCGAAACTGCCGAGCAGAACGCGGCCTAAAGTCGGCGCAGGGTTTCCCTGCGCTTTCGCTTCAGCAGACCCCAAGGTGCAGAACTGTTCCAGACAGCGGCCAACTTCGAACTCCGCCGCGCACTCTCACTGAAGGACTATGTCGGCCTTCGCTGCAAAACTTCCCTGGCTGAAGAAGCAGGGCGTTACCTTGATGCTCTTCTCCGCATTTCTTCTGACTTCCCTGCTGGTTTGGCAGCAACAACAGATCATCGAATCGCAGCGCAAGCTGATTCATCAGCTCTTTCGAGACAGCATGGAACTAACGCAGATGAAGGTGAAGTCGGCGGTGCGGTCGCACCAGGATTCCCTCAGGCGTTAACTGGCAGCAGTTCCAGCAACTGTTCCAGTGCGTTCAGCGCAGTTAACCCGTAATGTCTGCCCATACGATAGATGACCAGCATGTTGACCGGCATCGATTCACCAACGTGGGTTGCGACTTCAACCTGCACGCGCTGTCCGACGCGCAGTACGCGATCGCTGTCGATCCCGATTCCGCTGAGGTTAACGTCGGTGCAGACAGCAGTAAATTCCCAACCGTCAGACGTCTTTACCTGAACAGGGCGCAGAACCGCAATACGTTCGGTCTTTCGCGCTTCCTTGAGTACGGTTGATTCCATTTGTGGCAGCGGCACGCTTTCCACGGACATAGGTTGCGACTCCAGAATTAACACGCGCGCAGACGTTCGTCTCCTGATTCATCGACGAAATGTTGATCAGCTTTATTCGTTTTTTCGTTTTGGGAATTTCTCGCGGGAGTGCGCGCGGCCGAGAAGGGACCGCGCAGGAGCGTTGGCAGGCGGCGCACCGTGGCGGCGGCCGCCGGAAGCGCTCGCTAGGCCTGGTTGCGCAGGTGCAACATGCCGTCGGTGATGAGGTGCCGCATCTCTTCCTCAAGCCCCTCAAGGACGAATTCCGCCCTTTCCATTTCGCACGCGGCAAAGCGCGGATCCATCAAGAAGGCTTCGATCTCGTCCCGTTGCTGGTAAAGCTCTAACAGTCTCGTGTTCATGATTCCCTCACCCAAAATTCATCGTGCACTCGGGATTGACCACTGGGCTGTGATTGTTATCACAGAACGGTTGTTTGTTTGAGAGGAAGAAGCCTTAGAGGAATCAATTTAGAAACGGGCATGCACCTTCGATTGTGCGGAGCATGCCCCTCAGGTTCTCAGCCGATTACTTAAGACCGATACGTCCGACGGTACGCGTCGAACTTCTCGAGGAATCGGTCGATTTCCGCTTTCTGTAAGTAGTACGGAGTGGAAAGCCTAATCTTGTACGGGTCGCCGCCGCGGACGCGGATCTTGTCCTTCTTCCAGAGATCGCGCTCGAGATCGGCGATTTTTACGGGTGCGATGCTGAACGATACGATTCCGCAACGCATAGCGGGATTCTCGGACGTCCACAGTTCGGCGCCGCGTTTCTGCATCTCGGACATTATGTAGCTGGCCAAGGCGCGATGCCGCTTTTCGATCCGATCAAGCCCGATCTGCTTGCAGAGCTCCAGGGAGGCTTTCATGCCGGCGAGTGTCGGAACGTTCGACGAGCCGATGTGTTGGAAGCGTTCCGCCCTGATCTTCGGATCGTCCCAGCCGTGCGATGTCGTCGTACTCCAGAGGCGGTCGATCATCTCGTCGCGAACATAGAGGAAGCCGGTACCCTTGGGAGCCTGCAACCACTTGTGCGGACTGGCGCCGTACATATCGCAGCCGAGCGCCTTGATGTTCAGCGGCATCATGCCGGGCACGTGCGCTCCGTCGATCATCGATACAATGCCTTTGCTGCGAGCAAGATCGCAGATTTCCTTCACCGGCTGGATAACACCCGTCACGGTGGTGATGTGACTGGTGAAGATGACCTTCGTCTTCGGCGTGATCAGGTCCTTGATACGGTTCAGGATCACTGCCGGGTCGTTTACCGGTTTCGGAATCTCGTACTTCTTTACTACTACGCCATAACGCTTCGACTTCACGCCCCAAGGCCCTTCGCCACTCGGATGCTCCTGGTCCGACATGATCACTTCATCGCCAGGTTTCATATCGAGGCCGTTCACCATGAAGCTATTGGCTTCGGTGGCGTTCCGAACCAGCGCAATCTCGTCACGCGTGGCGCCGACGAACTCGGCCAGAGGGTCGCGGTAGTCGTTCCAGGGTTCATATCCCCAGATGGGATAACGCTCCGGATCCTCCCAGTCCAGACGCTCGCAATCGAAGTACGAGTCGAAGACAGCCTTCAATACCGGCAGCGGCGAGGAGCCCACGGTCCCGTTATTTAGATATATGTGGTCTGCCGGGATGACGAACTGTTTCCGGATCGCGGCCCAGTAGGCGTTCTCATCGCGGTCGTGGAGACTGCGATCGGGCATTGGCGGAACGGACAACTGAAACGACTGAGCAACTGCCTCGGGCAGGAGAGGCGCTACGCCTGCCGCAGCGGCAAGGCCGAGAGTTCCCTGAATAAAGGTTCGACGGTTATGCATGGCGGCAGCATTCTCCACTTCGGAGAACGAGATGTCCAGTTTTCAGCACGACTCCACGATCCGAGTTTCGTACCCTACCCCTCCCCCCCTGTTTTGGCTTCATATAAGAAAACA